>JBDSPM010000346.1:0-3759 GCA_039930325.1 Saprospiraceae bacterium | reverse complement strand
GCACGAATATTTAAACCTACGAGTACGCGTGTTTCATTCGACAGATCACCGATGATTTTTCTTAGTGGCTCCGGGAATTTTCGCACGAGGGTAGGGATGGCAAAAATTTGATCTCCTTCAGCCAATTGAGGGTTTTTGAGCAGGTCGATTACTTCAATTGTATACTTTCCTTCAAGATGCTCCTTGCAATATTTTGTTATATTTTTTAATGCAAGAATAGATTTTGGAGTCTGCCCGGCGATATACAATCTTAATTCCCATTTTTCTTCCTCTTCCATTGATTAAATTATTTTTGAAATAAATGAAAATCAAAAAAACTATATTTTCTTTTCATTTACAAATTGAATGCCATGGTCATTTACAATAAAATTTTGGGCCTGGTTAAAGTGACCCATCCCTCTTGCTTTCACTATTAACAAACTTCGGGCCCTTTGGTTATCCATTTCATCATTTTTTAATTTAATCCATGTATCCGCCAATGAAGAAACAGCATCAACGGTTGCATCATTGAATTCTGAAGCGATTTGATGAGTAAGTGATGTAAACAGGGCGTTTATCTGATTATTCTTGAGCATATCCATTAGCCTTATTAGCATTGCCCTGACTTCACTGCTGCTGCCTATGGTGATCAGGCTGCTGATCGGGTCGATAATGACCGTTTTGGGCTTAAACGACTTCAGGAGCTTCAGAATGATCAGTAAGTGCATTTCCAGGCCCTGTAGAGAAGGCCGTGAAGCATGTATGTAGAGCAACTTAGACTTGATTTGGGGCCTGAAATTGATCCCAATGGTTTGCATGTTTCGTACCAGTTGCTCCGGTGACTCTTCAAAGGAAAAGAAAAGAACAGGCTCTTTTCGCTTACAGCTGCTCATGGCGAAATATGATGCCAGAATAGTTTTGGTGGTGCCTGCTGTTCCGGTTATCAATATGCTGCTTCCCCTGTATATCCCACCTGCAGTAAGTAATTTATCGAGCGCCGGAAGACCGGTAGATATGATGTCAACTGGCGATTTATAATCTAATTTCAACGATGTCACCGGGATTACTGAAATACCACTCTCGTCTATCAGGAAGGGATATTCATTCGTGCCATGCGTGGATCCTCTGTATTTGACTATTCGCAACCTTCTTGTTGCAATCTGATCGATGACCCTAAAATCAAGTAAGATGACACAGTCCGACACATATTCCTCCAGGCCCTGGCGGGTCAGGGAGTTGTCTCCCCGCTCACCTGTGATGATAGCAGTAACTCCTTTTTCCTTGAGCCAGTTAAATAATCTCCTGATTTCAGACCGAAGCAGGGTCATATTAGACATGCCCGCAAATAAGGATTCAATCGTATCCAAAACCACCCGTTTAGCCCCAATTGTATCGATGGCATGATTTAGTCGGATAAATATACCCTCCAGGTCGTATTCACCGGTCTCTTCTATTTCGGAGCGCTCGATTCGTACGTGATCAATGCGCAACTTATTTTCAGCTTTCAGCTTTTCAAGATCAAAGCCAAGGGATTGCACATTCTGGGTAAGATCAAGAGAAGATTCTTCGAAGGTCATGAACACGCCCGGCTCATTATAATCTGTGATCCCTTTCACTAAAAACTGAATGGCGAACAGGGTTTTACCGCACCCCGCACTTCCGCAGATCAGTATAGGCCTGCCTTCCGGAAATCCGCCGTTTGTGATTTCATCGAGTCCGCTAATGCCCGATGGGGTTTTATGAAATTTATTTTTGCCCTCAACCTTCATGTTCGTTTCAGTTTTGAATTTTAATTGGTTGATAATATAGAAGGATAAACGCTTCGGGAGCAATCCGGTTTAAAATACAACTATCTGAGTTGTAACACAAAACACGATTTAGAAGGCTTTAGGACTTTTTGTTCACAGATCATGACGATGGCTTTGTGGATAAGCAGCTTAAGCTTATGGAAATCACCAGGTTTGCGCATATAGTACTGGGCACCTCTTTCGAACAGTAAATTAATAACTTCCTGATCATATGAAGTTGAAAGGATAATGACAGGAAGATCTTTCAGGTATTCACATTGACGGATTTCGTTCAGACATTCAAAGCCTGTTTTCCGGGGCATATTGAGATCAAGGAATAATGCATCCGGCAGACTATCCCGGTTTTTGCTTAAATAGTGCAACAACTCAACACCACCCACTACTGTATTCAGGAGAGTTTGATAAGGCAAATCATCGAGGGCCTCCTTAAAAAAGATGCAATCATCATTATCATCGTCAGCAAGAAGGAGCCTTAACTCGGGAAAATCCATTCAACAAAGGTACCAGTTCTGAGTTATTCGAATATTCAATAAATTATAAATAAAAGGTTAAAGCGCTGAGGTGTAATTCCGTGGAATCTCTATTTCAAAAGCTGTTCAAAAAACCCACCAATCTTCTTCTCCCTGTCGACAAAATGTATCTCCAGTATCCAGTGTCTTTCATTGCCATCCGTATCAGGCAAGAACATATCATTGTGGTTTTCAGGATGAATATATAGTCCAAAATTCTTTGGCTCCAGTCTCTCATGAGGAAACTGCCCTATGAGATGACCACCGAGCTGTCCTCCATATTCCCATCCAAAATCTTTCGCAACTTCCTGCAGGTGGTTCCAAAAAGCTGAGCCATTGAGAGTGGTTTGTTTTTCAAACCAAGCTTTGGTTTCATACCATGCTTTTTCGATATCCGCTTTCAACTTACACTTGTATGGATCATTACCGATCACATAGGTCCTGCCGTAATCCGCTTCCCATTCTTCAAAGATGGGCCCAAAATCTAAAAAGAGAATATCATCCTCCTGCACAGTCAGGTTTGGTGGATTGTCATCATAAGGCCGCAACGTATTCTCTCCGGCTCTTACGATTCGTTTATGCCAGTATTTTTCAATACCAAATAGCTCGAATGCCAGCTTAAAGATTTCTTCATTTATTTCCTTTTCTGTTTTACCTGGGGCTATAATCCCACGATCATCGATTTCTTTAAACAATTTATTTGCCTTAATCTCGGCTTCTACTAATTTACGTAAGATGATATCCATATCAGAGTTTGTCAATACAAACATACTGATCACCCCAGGATTTCTGCAATGAGATTTCATCCAACGCAGTTGATGAAATGAAAGAAAGAAAATAGGGGAGAAATTTCGCGGAGAACTTTGTTCGATTTGCGAAATAAAGGGGCAAATGCTTCAGCCGGGAATGGGTAAAACAGGTATCCACACCTCCTCTTCAGACTTCGGATCGTCCTTCTTATATTTTTCACCTAATATTTCAAAATGAGGTCTGGCATCGATTGTATATCCAGATTCCGGTAGCCAGGTTTGAAAAATATATCTGAAAATTCTTTCAGCCTCACTCGCTGGACCTTTATGGATAAAGACTGCATAAAGTCCTGATAGCAAAACGAATGTTTCCATTCCATCCGGAACAAAATCAAAATCTGATACTTCAACTGCAGCCCACTTTTCGAAAGGTGCGTGAAGATTGGATTCTGTAAAGTTGAAAGATCTGTCATAGATCTGCATCGATATCAGTTCAGGGGACAGATTATTTTCAATTTCTTTTCGCTTCGGCATAAAGCTCCTCCACAATTCAAATATTTTATTGTCAGCGAAAGTCATCGTCAATCGTTTGCCAATGAGCTTCTTCTCAGATAAGGTTTCAATTCTCGGATTCATTTAATACTGTATTATCCGGAATATAGCATAACACTCATCATCGTCCTTAGTCCCCTGCTTTTTTACTTTGTGATCTTT
>JBDSPM010000345.1:0-7419 GCA_039930325.1 Saprospiraceae bacterium | reverse complement strand
TTGAATTTCGAATCCGGCGCAGGGGCTCAAACCCCTGCGAACAATATGATCCGTGCCTACGGCACTAACCTCGAAATTCTTTGAATTTCGAATCAAATGCCGTAGGCATGAAAGATTTTGTTTCGCCGGAATTTATTCCGGCGCAAATTCCTTCACTTGCTGATCCGCCAATAGATTCCAGAGCTTGTCTTTTAATTTATCAAGACCATATCCGGTCACAGCAGAAATAAATACGGAATCAATATCTTCCGGCAAAGTAGGCTTTAATAATTTTTGCATTTCATCATCGATCAGATCGCATTTCGTGATAGCGAGAAGTCTTGGCTTGTCAAGCAATTCTTCGTTGTACATTTCCAATTCATGATACAGCACTTCGAAATCTTTTTGGATATCATCGGTATCACATGGAATCATGAAAAGCAAAACTGCATTTCGTTCGATGTGACGAAGGAAGCGGTGACCAAGTCCCTTTCCCAAATGTGCATCTTCGATGATGCCCGGGATATCCGCTATCACAAATGAACGATTGTCCCGATACTTTACAAAACCAAGATTAGGTGTCAGTGTTGTAAACGGATAGGATGCAATTTTTGGCTTAGCTGCAGAAACAGATGCAAGCAGTGTGGATTTACCGGCATTGGGAAAGCCAACGAGTCCTACGTCTGCTAATATTTTCAGTTCGAGTATCCGCCATCCTTCCAGAAAGGGCTCACCTGGTTGTGCGTATTGTGGTGTTTGATTTGTAGGAGATTTAAAATGATCATTGCCCCACCCTCCCCGGCCACCCGGCATTAATTTAAACTCTTCACCTTCTTTGGTGATTTCAAATAAGATCTCTTCTGTATCAGGATCTTTTGCAACTGTACCCAAAGGGACTTCAAGAATAACATCTTCACCAGCAGGACCACTTTTGAGAGTGCCCATTCCCGGTTTGCCACTTTCTGCAATGACATGTTTTCTGTACTTCAGGTGAAGGAGTGTCCATAATTGCGAATTTCCCCGGCAAATGATGTCACCGCCTCTGCCACCGTCACCGCCATCAGGTCCGCCTTTTGCACTGACTTTATCGCGAAGAAAATGAACAGAACCCGGTCCTCCAGCCCCTGACTTACAATGAATCTTTACGTAATCAACGAAATTCTGCTCTGCCATCAGACGCAAAGACTATCGATCGCCACACGCAGGCAGGAAAAAATATCATCAACAGTACCGAGGCCTGATATTTTATACGCTTTACCTCGCTGGTCATAATAATTGTAAATTGGTGCAGTCTTGGATTGATACACCTGGAAACGATTCCGTATCACACTTTCATCATTGTCATCTGAACGTTTGGAATCAATTCCTCTTTTCAATATTCGATGTACGATTTCTTCTTCAGGAACTTCAAGCAGAATAAGTGCATCAATTTGCTGATTCATCTCCTGCAATAAATGATCAAGGGCATTCGCCTGTGGCTCGGTACGTGGGAACCCATCAAAAATAAATCCTTTTGCTTCACGATGAGCCAGCATTTTGTTGCGTAGCATGGCGATCGTCACCTCATCAGGGACCAATTCGCCTCGCGACATATACCCATTTGCCTGCAAGCCCAGTTCAGTACCATTTTGTATTTCAGACCTGAAAAGATCACCTGTAGAAATATGATAGAAACCATAGGTCTTCTCAAGCTTAGCAGCCTGTGTTCCTTTACCACTTCCCGGAGGACCAAACAAAATAAGATTAAGCATATTGAAAAATCACATATATCACAAAGGGCGCAAAGATAGCTGAAAAAGGTAATCAGTGATCGGTAATTGGTGATCGGTCACGCCTTCAGAGTGATCTCGCTGCCCTCGAAATTCTGTATTATTGGCTTGCAATTCCCCCTTGGTTGGTGAGCTGCGGTTGGTGAGCTGTAGAACAAGGTTGCGAATCAGCAGGTCGAACTATAGCACGAAGTTGAGAAAGGCAAGTCGAACTATTAGGGGGCAGGGGGTATACAGATCATCCAGCCGTAAACAATTTATAGGCTGTGGGCTTCTTATCACCTATCTGAACTGTCAAGATATAAACCCCTGGAATCAGATCCAGATGATCCAGTGAATAAGAGATGTTATTTGGCACCACCTGTTCATTTCGAATGAGCCTGCCGGATGTATCAAATAATTTTATTTGAACCTGCTGATTGATGATGCTGCTAAAACTGATATTGATCCGATCTGAAAATGGGTTGGTCAGGACATAATAAACAATATCAGGATCTACCTGTCTACGCACCACAATCGTATCCGTATAAAATGAATATAAATAATTCAGAGATGGATTTTCATTGATAACATTCAGCCGGTAATAAATCACTTTTCTGAGACTCTTATCAACTCTCATATATTCATGTGGAAATGTGCTTACGATGCCCACAGCGGGCTCATCAATCACAGGTACGAATCCAAGACCGGTATATGATCTTTCGAGGATAAATTTCCTGCATTGGTATTCTATTCCTGTTCCCCAGGTTACGGTTATGTCCTGGTCACCTGTATACATCGCACTGAATTTTGTGATGGTAGTTTTTAAATCTCCATCATATCGTGTGATCTCAAAATTGTCTATGGCAAGACCTTTTGATTGAACTGCGAAATCCGACCTGAATACATACCTGAAACAAACATAAGCGTGACCGGCAAGGAAACTGATGTCTTTGTTGTAAACAGTCCATACAGGCTGTGAATTTGTAAAATATGAACTGGCCGGAGGGAAAGCAATGTTGAATGTATTTTGATTAGTGTAATTATACCAGTTTGGATCATCCTCCTGGTTTCCTAACTGGTTCCAGTTCACTCCTGCATCAAGTGAATATTCGAGTCTGAATCCATCATTGTGACTTTGTACAGCATACTTTCCGGCAAAAGAAAGAAGATATAGTCCCTGGCCTGTCATGTCAAACATCGGTGTGTACAACTTTGCATCTGTATTATTTTCATAGACAGCATCATTGATACCCAGTACCCATGCATTCGATCCACTTGCTGTCCCATCTTTACCCGGAAGTACTGACTTGCCACGCTGAAATCCTGTGCCACTGATATTGTTTGCCGCAAAATGTTCCGGATGTGTTTCAAAATCTCCGCCATAATCAGCATCTGTTGATTTATATGGCGCAGGTAAATATGGCAAAATTGAAATTGATTTCGTCTTCGTAATCGACCCATTGATAGTTAAGATAATATTGTACTGTCCCGGATCTAAATACGTGTGACTGAATATTGAATCTGTAGTGCTGAAATTATCTCCTAACTCCCAACTAAAATGTTGTGCGTTCGTAGATTCAATTCCGTTTATTAATACAGGTTGGCCTACATACCCTATCGCAGGAGCTATAATCGCAGCAGAAGGCGCAGCAAAAATATCAGTGGTCATCAAACCTCTTCCGTATGTAGCAGCTAAAACGATGTTATCACTTTCGCGAAGCTGCAACATATCGACTCTAACAAAAGGCATTCCTCTGACAGGATTTGTTGGCTCCCAATGCGTCAGATCGCCATTGATGTCATCTGTCGTCCATATGCCGGCGTCTGTTGCAATCATGGCGCGATGATGATCAGTGGGATCGAATATCGCCCATCGCACAGGAATGTCGGGAAGATCGCCTTCAATGGCAGTCCAATTGGCACCATCATCATTCGTGACCCATACGTTTTCAAGAGATGCTCCGAAATTGAATAAACTGATCAGCGCATCCTGTGTGGAAAGCTTGTCCAGATATATGCAGGAAACACTCGCATTGCCAGGTAGATCAGCAAAAACATTTCCTTGGGGATTTCCCACACTTGTATTATCTGTTCGAAGGACCAAACCGGACTGGCCACCGAAATAAACCCGATCAGAAACATTTGGATCTGCATTGACTGCGGTGACCACGATATTGAATCCGACTACATCGACCAGGTCCACCTGTCCTGTTTTGACATTCCATCTGAAGAAATCCACATCATCTACTCCGCTTTGATTGACCTGTCCATATAAAATATGTGCACGTGAATCATAACCGGATCTATTGATAAATTCACCGTCAACTGATGCACCGTAGTTAAAGCTCAGTCCTCCATCGATCGACAATTGATAATTTCCATATTGCGAAGAAACAATCTGGTAATCAGGTTCAGCCTGGTCAATGAAACAAAATATTCCATCCCCACCATACGCTGTCCTGGAAGGAGCGAGACCCGCATCCTCGATAATCAATGAATTATTATCCTGTGTACCTCCCATGATGTAGTTCGATCCAGCCTCAGGATGAATAGCTCCGGCATAAAACTGCGTAGTAACATACCCTGTGCTCTTGTCTGTGATACTCAGGCCATTATTTTCACTCAACCATATTCCGCCATCATTTCCAAAAAAAACGCGTCCGGCTTTTAAAGGATCAAACGTTATGTTGTGATTGTCCGTATGCATATCGGTAAGGATCGGCCTCCACGATGATCCCTGCAGATTTGATTCAGCGATACCTACGCCCGCTGCGAGAAGCCTTAGACAGTTTGATGGATCAACTGCAAGATCAAGGTCGTACCATGCCTGTCCATAGGTGAAGAAGATGGATGGTTCAGCTTTGGAAGTCCAGGTATCACCACCATCATTCGAAACAAATACGTTTGATGAGTAACTGCCTATGGCACCAAACGCATACATCACATTCGGATCTGATGGGCACACTGTAAATTCTACGCGATTGACATTACCTGGAAAACCAGGCTTACTGTTACCGATATCTATCCAGTCATTGGGATCGCCTGTTGTTGATTTAAATATCGAATTGTCATTGGAGGTATAAAATGTCTGATTGGCTTCAATAAAAAAGAAGTCATGAAAATTATTGCTGTTTGCTCCTGAGAATCCTGAACCCAGCACTTCTTCCCATGTACCGCCATTATCCTTGCTACGCATCAAACCATAGTCTGAAGTAGCCACATAGATGTCACCATTCGTGTGTACATATAATTCATTGACCGTTTGAAAAGTGTTGTTGATGGTAGAAGGGATCAATGACCAGGTCGCACCATCATCGGATGTTCTGAAAATACCGGCGCCCTGTACATCATTTGTATAGCTCTCGCCTGTCGAAACAAAAACCTTGTTGTGATCATTCGGATCCTGTGCGATATCAGAAATGGATAGACTTTCAAAATAAAGGCCGAGCTTATTCCATTTAGGATTTGCCTTTGTGATATCTTCTGTCCTCCAGAGTCCTCCTGAAACACCTCCGATCCAAATGCGGTTTCGATTGGGATCGGACTCATCGATCATAATCGCTCTAGTTCTTCCTCCGCGATTGCTTGGCCCGCGTTCATGCCAGTTGGGATTGGCTATGCTGCCTGGCATGGATCTGCTTCGTGACGGATGATCCAGTCTTCTCTGCCCTTCATCAATGGCTTTGAATAATTTATCATACGGGATTTTGCCCGAATCTACATCTGCTGTGGTGAAAAGACGGTCTTCGATGGCGCCTTTGATGTCATCTTTCAGATTCTCCTGCTCTTCATGTTCTGGTCTTGCAAAATGAGATGTGTGCCAAAATATTACTAGCGCAATGAGAAAAATCGGGAAAATGACAAAGTATAGTTTACGCATGAGATGGAGTCTAAATTTCTGCCTGGTTACTGTCATCGAAAGATACAGATAAATACAACGTTCGAGTATTTGCGAATGCAGGGAATTCATTGAACGACCAGCCCTGTACAAATGCCAATTTGAAAATATATTGTTAAAGTTATGAACTAAACCTGAACATAGAACGTCAAATCAGGACCACTGCTGATACTTGCACATAGCTGATGATACATTTTCCAGCCCTGCTTTTGCAAATACTTTTGTTGTGCGTTCGTGCTGATTTCTACTGCCATTTTCTCTTAATTAGATGCCAACCGAAGATAATCAGGAAAATGGTAAAAGAAATATACGTGTTTACATAAGCCAGCGGAATAGCAACAAGTATTGCTATAAAACTAATTACCGAGTAAATGTCCCTTCCCTTGTTTTTAAAGAAATCAGGGTCTGTTAATTTTTTAGATTTTGCGTATAAAAATATAAGCACAAAAAAGAAATTCATGATACAATAAGTTGTGCTGAGCAATGCCACAGCAAATGCATCGTGATAGTGTCTCCCGGCAAATGCAGTTACAAAAGGTGCAAAAGAAATCGAGAGGATAAACAACATGTTTAGTATGATAAATCGCTTTGTGATATTTGTAATGTTTACAAAAAGCAAATGATAATCTATCCAGAAACCTAAAATCAGCATAAAAGAAGCTAAGTATGAAACCAAATATGGTGCAAGCGATTTGACCTGTTCGTAGGTTGAAGTAACTTCGGTTTTATCTTCTGGTATTTTTATTTCAAGAACTAGAATTGTTAGGAGTATGGCAATGATTGCATCAATAAATGCTTCGAATCTTTTCTTGTCGAATTGATAGCTAACTGGCATGTGATTAAATAGTTTAAATGAATAACTAATAATAAAAATAGGAACAAGCAAGAGAATAACACAGATCTTCCTCGCATTTTTATGACACTGCAAAGAGTATGACGCACAACGTTTAGGGCTCTCGCTGGCAAGGTTCGTATTTGTGAATCACGCTCTTAAGCCCACCACCTTGTTTACCTTTGCCTTTACTTTTAATGGCGATTCGGATTTTATAAGCATTAAAGCCTAATGGGTTACCAGATTCAGGTGTAACTGAAAGGATTTCATTCAGTTCTATGAGTTCAGCTTTAAGTGAAGGAAATTTTTATATCAGTCGTTTAGACTCTCACTTAAAATTGTCTGTTGGAATTACTTTAAATCTCATTCAAGAACTCATTAAGCGTTTGTTTACGCTTTTTACTTCCAGATAATCTTGTTGCCTGGTCCAGGGCTTCCTTGAGTTCAGATTTTAACTGTAGCGCCTGCTCATATTTCTTGAGCTTATCTAACAATTTCTTCCAATCACTATATGGAACCTGGACTGCCTTGACATTCCCCTCTTCATCGTTCAAGTACTGAATAGGAATTTTCATGTTACAAATTTAAGGACTTTTTTGGATGTTTGTTGTGTCTATGAATGGCACATAACGGTTCGGGATTCACGCCGTGGCGCTCCAGCTTTTCATCATCAAAATAGTGAAATCTAATTCAAGGCACAAAACACCACAGTCATTAATATCCGCCATGGAGTGAATCCGATGTTTTATGAGGGATTTCTACTTCGCAGTCTGTCTCAACTTAATTTTGAATTGGAGCTCACCATCCAGACCCTCCTCAACGATCTTTTGAAGTGTTGAGATACGCACCTCTCGTACATCATTTTCAATCTTTGAAATATTGCCCTTGTTAGTACCACACCGATCAGCGAGTTCCTCTTGTGTCAAGCCCTTTTTTAATCTGGCTTGCTGAAGGAGAAA
>JBDSPM010000344.1:0-5329 GCA_039930325.1 Saprospiraceae bacterium | reverse complement strand
GACTTTCTCAACCAGGAACTGGCAAGTAAAACAGCCATCATGATCACCCACCGGATCGTAGGAATGTTAGAATATGACAAAGTTCTGGTAATTGATCAGGGAAAACTTATTGAGCAGGGTACACATGAGGAATTGATCCGGCGTCAGGGTTTATATTATGACCTATGGCAACAGCAATTGGTAAATTCCATGGAGGAAGAGGACATTTCCAGTGTCTGAGAGTTTGACCAGGCCTTTTTTGATTTCCTTTCTTCTGTTTTTACTTTCGGTGTTTCACGTCTTTTTGCCATCTTCTCCTCCGGCTTTCTTATTGAATTGGTTATTAGGATATTCCAATTATAAACTTAGTTTTGTAAAGCAAAAAAAAGAGGTATGTCGAACGGTAACGATTCCAGGTTTGAAAATGTCTACTCCAAGAAAGTCAAAGCAGGTAGCAGGCGGACATATTTTTTTGATGTTCGGAAGACGAAGGGTGAAGATTATTACATCACCCTGACAGAGAGCACCAAAAAACATAATTCCGATACATACGAACGCCACAAGATATTCCTATATAAAGAAGACTTTAACCGCTTCCTATCGTCACTTCAGGAAGTTGTAGAACATGTAAAGGTTGATCTGATGCCAAGTTATGATTATGAAGAATTTGATCGCAAACAGGCAGAATGGGAAGCTAATAGTCAAAACTCCGCTCCTGAACCCACAGATAATGAGGAAATTGCATGGTAATTAAGGAAAAGCCATGCCTGTTCTAATTCACAACCTGGATCAGTAAATTATCCTCTCCACCCGGCCAGCGCAATGCTAAAATATATTGCCCGGGAATCAAATCATCCACCGGTATTTCCATCCTCGCTGAGACTTCCGATTCCTGGTATGACCAAATCAGCCTTCCGTCCATGTCATAGATATGCATATCAAGCGATTCTACCGCATCCAGGATATTCAGTGATAAGGTGTGTGACACCACCGGATTGACCACACTAATGCTTTCTCTTCTCTCAGCAATAATGCTTCTCAATGGAGACTTCACTATATGCCCGTCAAATTCCACAAAGTCAATCCGATACAGGAATTTTTCAAATGAAGGAACATTTTTATCCGTAAAGGCATACCTAGATTGACTGTCATTAAATGTGACACTGCCCTGGCTTGAGAATGTTTTGCCACCATCCGACGATCTTTTTACATCGAATAAATTGCCATTAGAAACATCTGAAACCGTCCACGTAAGTTTGACATCATTCACATACCGGCTTGCATCTACGGATAAAAATTCAAGACCTAGTGTGCCATTCGTGATTTGCAATACAAATAAACCATTGTTCATATCCGAAGCAACGATAGTTCCAGAAGGAAAGAATGGGTAAACACCCCAGCAACCTATATAGTCATTGTATTGTGTATTTGATGGATAGGTATCATAGTAAGCGAATGAGGTTACAGCCGCGGGATTTGTAATATCAAATACCTGAACACCGTCTTCATAATATGAGACGAAAGCAAGATTCCCAATTATGTAGGGATTATGAGCAACACTTGCTCCCGGCACCCCTGCTCCTAATAATTCCGAATAGAAAGTATGGATGTTACTGTTTGATATGTTAGCAGGATCAGTGATATCGACGATCTTGACATCACTTCCGAATGTTTCATCCGTGAATATCAACATGTTTCCACCATCATTTACCCAGCTGCTGTGATTATAGCCCGGTTCAGGATAATTTTCAATAGATCCTATCACGGTGAAACTGGTCGGTAAGTTGCTGAAATTGTAGATCTGGATTTTAGAAAGACTGCCATGGCTGCAATACGCAATATTATTTCTCACATATACATCGTGCACATAGCCGCCACCCACTGTGTTCAATGGAACAGATGCAAATAGGGTAGGATTGATAGGATTAGCCGTAAGGTCCAGGATTTTTAATCCGTTTGATTGTGTGTTACTGCCTGATGCATATAGTTTGCCATTAAGTTGATCAATAGTCAATGTATGTGCACGCGCGAAGAAACTGCTGCTTTGATACACCATGCTGATTGAAGTGGGCACATTGCTCATATCAAAAATCAGTAATCCTGCAGTGTTTAAATCCGAAACTGCATAGATATAATGTTGGAAGGTATCAAAGTCTCTCCACAGGGATTGACTCGTGTTATTGGTTCCGGCATTCGTCACAGTGTAAGAAAGTATGATAACAGGATTGGCAGGAGCTGTGATGTTCACAAATAAAATTTGCTCTATGGTTGCAACGATGGCGACTTCTGTACCATTAGGAGCTCTATAACCCCAGATATCACCATATTCAGCGCCATACTGTGAAGGCAGATTTGGCAGATCAAGATTTGACAATAATGTCATGTTATTTGAGATCTGTCCAATAGCTAGTATGGGTAAAAAAAGAATGCAAAAAAGAATAGATTTCATTTGTTTATAGAATAAGCCTTGTAAATAATGTAGTTGGCCAGTGAATGGATTTGTATCATATAAAGATTCCTTTTTTATTCCCCCTTTAGTTCTGCTCCTGAGGGTAAAGTAACTTTACATCGTTTTCGGAATGGAATAGCAAATATAAAGATCGTGAATTTAACTAAAGGTCAATACAGTTTATCTGATGTTTCCACGACATAATCAGTCATTGTGTCGTCAATATCCAAATGAAATACCCACCGCATGATCTTTTCTGTAACGGGAGCGCAGAGAATATTCTTTGCGGCCAGTTTTTTAACAACTTCAGGGGCAGTAAGGTGGTCAGCCACTTTGAATATGATGATGTTTGTAGCCACCGGAGAAACTTCTTTAACCCACGAGACACTTTCCAATTTTTTACCACAACGTCGTGCACGTTCGTGATCTTCTTTCAACCGATGAATATTATGATCAAGTGCATATATGCCTGCAGCGGCCAGATATCCACATTGACGCATGCCTCCTCCCATCACCTTGCGGACCCGCCGGGCATAGTCAATCATATCTTTTTTACCGGTCAGGACTGAGCCTACAGGCGCACCGAGCCCTTTAGAAAGGCAGATTGAAATGCTGTCAAATATTTTTCCATAGGCCGATGTAGTTTCACCTGTTTCAACCAGCACATTGAATAGTCTCGCTCCATCCAAATGCATCTTGAGTTGATGTGATCTGGCTGCTTCTGCAATAGGCTTTATTTGGTCCAGCGTGTAATAATTTCCTCCACCCATATTGACAGAATTTTCAATGCAGAGAAGCTTTGTATTTGGATTCCAGTCTGCTTTCGGTTTCACAGCGTGGTGTACCAGATCAGGTAAAATGATTCCATTATTTCCTCTCATCACGTGAATAGCCACACCTGAGTGAAATCCATAGCCGCCCAGCTCATACCGGTATATGTGGGACATCTCATCACAAAGAATTTCATCCAGTGGTTGGGTTTGTGCTTTGATGGCAATCTGGTTAGTCATCGTACCTGATGGACAGAATAGGGCTGCCTCATGCCCAAACATATAAGCCATTTTTTCTTCAAGGGCATTGGTGGCAGGATCTTGCCTGAAAACATCATCACCTACTTCTGCATGCATCATCGCATCAAGCATCGGCAGACTTGGTTTGGTTACAGTATCACTTATCAGGTTGACCGGTATCTTGTACATAGCATTTGGATATGGTCATGAAAATAATCATTTGTCACCAGTCAGATCGGCATTGTTTTTAAAATTTATTATTAATATATTATAAATCAAGTAATTAAAAATTATAATAAAAATTAATATAATGCTCTTGCCAGCATCTTTATACTTTCAGATGATTCAACTAACTACTTTAAACTGCCTATCTTTCGCTCCATGGCGTCATACAATCTCGATACCAATAAAAATGAAGATGCAATGAAGCTTCTGATCTCACAGATGCAAAGGAAGCTTGATATCCTTTCATCAGGAGGAGGTCAAAAAAAAATAGATAAGCAGCATGAACTGGGAAAATTAACAGCCAGGGAACGAATTGATTTATTGATCGACCCTAACACAAAGCCGCTTGAGATAGGTGCTTTTGCAGGCGAAGGAATGTATGAGGAACATGGCGGTTGTCCTGCTGGTGGAGTAGTGGTGGTCGTAGGAAAAGTTTCAGATCGCACTTGTGTCGTAGTAGCCAATGATGCCACTGTGAAAGCTGGTGCCTGGTTTCCTATCACCGGAAAGAAAAATCTGCGTGCTCAGGAAATAGCCATGGAAAACCGCATACCGATCATTTATCTGGTGGACAGTGCAGGGGTATATCTTCCTATGCAGGATGAAATATTTCCCGATAAAGAACATTTCGGAAGAATATTCCGAAATAATGCGCGCCTCTCATCCATGGGCATTCCCCAGATTGCGGCTATCATGGGTTCATGCGTTGCCGGTGGAGCTTATCTGCCCATCATGTCTGATGAAGCATTGATCGTAGAAGGAACTGGATCGATCTTTTTAGCCGGGCCTTATCTCGTGAAAGCTGCCATTGGAGAAGATGTTGATCAGGAAGTTTTAGGTGGTGCTACGACACATAGTGAGATTTCAGGTGTGACCGATTATAAAATGCCGGATGATCAAACCTGTCTGAAAACGATCAGGGATTTGATGGATAAGCTGGGCCCAAGGCCATCAGCAAGTTTGAACAGAGAAAAATCAGTTCCGCCACCAGGCGAAAGCGACACGATACTTGGAATGATGCCAACAGATGCTTCGAAGCCATACAGCATGCTTGAAGTCATCCGGCTGATTGTAGACGCTGGAGAAGTATTGCAGTACAAAGAACATTATGGCCAAACAATTTTATGCGGTTACGCCAGGATAGACGGATGGTCAGTTGGAATCGTAGCAAATAACCGGGAAATCGTCAAGACAAAAACCGGTGAGATGCAATTAGGCGGTGTGATCTATTCTGATTCTGCTGATAAAGCCACTCGTTTTATCCTGAATTGCAATCAAAAGAAGATACCACTCGTTTTTATTCATGATGTGACTGGTTTTATGGTCGGAAAAAGATCAGAACACGGAGGTATTATAAAAGATGGAGCCAAAATGGTAAATGCTGTAGCAAATAGTACGGTACCAAAGATTACGATAATCGCCGGAAACAGCTATGGTGCAGGTAACTACGCCATGTGTGGCAAAGCATATGATCCTAGATTTATCGCAGCCTGGCCAACAGCTAAAATCGCCGTAATGGGAGGTGCACAGGCAGCAAAGGTACTTACGCAGATCCAGGTTTCTTCTCTTGAAGCAAAAGGGCATAAGCCAGATCCTGAAGGTGAAAAAAAATTGTACGAAGAAATCAGCTCACGGTATGCAGAACAGACTTCCCCGTACTATGCCG
>JBDSPM010000343.1:0-3530 GCA_039930325.1 Saprospiraceae bacterium | reverse complement strand
CATGAGTTCAGCTAATGTGCCACGAATGCCGGGCCGCTCTTACTCTCCAGTGTGTAGCACTCGTGGCACATATGCCGGGCCGCATGAGTTCTGCTAATGTGCCACGAATGCTTGTACTACGAATTTGGCTGTGTAACTCTTCTGGTCAGTTCGCAGCGACAAAATGTATACCCCTGCGGATAATGATTCTGCTTGGATTTTGATTTCAGGTTCCAGTGCTATATTTTTTGAAATAATAATTTTGCCATTCAGATCGGAAATGGAAAGTTGCCCTTTTCCGGCGAATTGAGATTCAATTTTTAAAGTAAAATTTCCAGTTGTTGGATTTGGGAAAATGATGATATCATTCCTGAGCGTTGGTGATACTGTTGAAGTGGTGTATAGATCTGAAATTTTTCGGCGCCAAACACCCTGACCTGAAGTTGCGGCATAAAGATAAGTTTCATCTGAAGTTAATTTTATTATCCCACCTGCAAATAGACCTTCATTAAACGGTCTCCATGAATCACCCTCATCAAAGGAGACATACATACCTGAGTTATATTTCTGCCCGCTGGCAATAAGAATGTCATCAACTGCAGTTACATAATTGAAACCATTAAACTCATCATGAGGAGCGCTCGATGCAAGAACATCCCAGGAATCACCATGGTCTCTTGAAATATGAATTCTTGACATAGATTTATACATGTTGGCTTCAAGTAATAGAATAAAATTATCTGAAACAATTATATTGACAATGCTGCTATTCCAGTTAGTATCTAAATTCAAATTATTGACTTTTATTTCCCAAGTCATGCCATTGTCTTGTGATCGAAATACATTTGACCAATCAGTGGTAAATAGGTAGTTTCCTTTTTCAGCAATAAGTGATGGCCAGTAATTATTATTATTAATTTTCAGTGCGAATGGTTTCCATGTATTTCCCAGATCCGAACTAATAATGAGAGGGGAATTTCCAAAAACCGCTGAAATACCTCCGGCCAGTATTGAATGGCCAAATGTGAATAGCTCTGAAGATTGCTGATCAATAAAAACGGGTGTGACATCAGTCCATGTTACGCCATCGTCCTGGGTTCTATATATCAATGAGAAATCAGCTATTACAAATAGATGGTCATCTAAAGGTTTTATATCAAATAATTCATATTGGGTTGGTAAGAGAACATCACTCCATATGCCATTGGATTTGTCCTGTCGTGAAATTCCGATGTAGTTACATCCTGTCCACACATAATCTGAATCAACAGTAACCGCATTTACAACTGTAGCCCCCAAACCTTTATTGGATTGTTTAAATGAATTGCCTAAATCAACAGATCTGAAAATGCCTTCGCCTAATGATCCGCCAATAATAACAGAATCCACATTGATCATTTTATAAAACCATCCTCCATTATCCTCTGCAATTTCTTCCCAGGTCTTACCAGCATCAACTGACCTGAGAACCTGATGATGATAATTTGCATAGATATCGTTATTGATTTTAACAAAATGGGTCCACCCATTCCCCCAATCTGGTATTTCAGAATGCGTCCACGTGTTTCCATAATCTCCAGATCTGTATAATTTACCATATTGATATTCCCGCACAAGAAATATACTGTCAAAGACATCAATGGAATTAATTGATTCATGGAGTCCATCTACTTCAATTTTTGTCCAGTCATCCTCAGATGATGACTTATAGATGGCATTATGGCCGCCAATATAAATAACACCATCATAAATGGTTAATGCATCGTAGTACTGAACCAAAGAATCCAGTTTACTATAGGACCAGGTAATGCCGTCATCTGTCGAGAACCATAGATGATAAAAGCCTTCTAAATAAATTCCAAATTCACTTACTACAATTTCATAAAAGTATGCCGAGTCAGGATAGGTAACTGGCTGCCAATGATCTCCATTATCATGGCTCAGAAAAAGATATTTTTTCTCGTTGGGTGAAATGCCAGACCGACAACCTGCCACTAAGGTCGTTTTGAATACACCAATGTGTTCAGCTTCATATCCGGACTGTTCTCCGGGACTTAAGAGCTTCCATGATAGTCCTCCATCTGATGATCTAAAAATTCCTCCTTCGGAACAGGCGAACTGATAATTATCATTTTGCTTAAGATCAAATATCCATCCACCATAGGGGCCTTGCATAGATTCCCACTGTGCGTGTATGGGAAAACTTAAAAATATTCCAAATAGGGTTGCAAATATTAATTTCATCGCTCACGTTTTTATATCAACAAAATTTCAAATTTCTGGAATTATCTAAAATTTAATTCTAAGTTACAAAGATTAATATATTCTGCGCAGCTGATTGGAGTTACCAGAATCAAAAGCAATAATTTTACGTAAGAAAAAGTGGTATTATTGAAAATAATATCGCCGCACTTATTTATTCAAATCATCAATTAAGTATCATGAGTCTCAGCCAATACAATTCCCCTTTACATAAAGCCCTTCAACTCACTGAAGATTTTTTTGAACACCTGGATTCAACACCCGTTGGTTCAATGAAATCACACGAAGAGCTACTCTCACTTTGGGATCAAAAACTACCCGAAACGGGAATGGATCCTGAGGAGATCCTGATTGAAATGGATAAAGCAGCACGTCCAGGCTTACATCTCAGCCAATCAGGCCGATTCTTTTCATGGGTCATCGGTGGCTCTCATCCATCTGCCGTTGCAGCAGACTGGCTTGCCACAGCATGGGATCAAAATGCAGGCATGTTTACCGTAGCTCCATCTGCAAGCATTGCAGAAGAGATAGCAGGCAAATGGCTCAAGCAAATTCTTCGGTTACCTAAAGATGCAAGTTTTGCATTTGTCACGGGATGCCAGATGGCACATTTCACTTGTCTCGCTGCTGCACGCAATCATCTCTTCCATCAGGCTGGATGGGATATCGAAGCGAAAGGCTTTTTCGGCGCTCCGCGTATCCGCGTCATCTGTGGTGATCAAAAACACTCGACGATCAACAGGGCTATGCGCATGGTTGGTTTTGGTACTGATATCCTAACCGATGTTCCTTCAGACGCTTCTGGAAAAATAATTGTATCTGAATTTGAGAAGGAATTGATGAAAGAACCCAATGTCCCCACATTAGTTCTTTTGCAGGCTGGTGACCTCAACACAGGTGCCTATGATGATTTTAAATCGGTCATCCCGGTAGCGCACAACATAAATGCATGGGTTCATGTAGATGGCGCATTCGGGCTGTGGGCATCTGCTTGCAAACGGCTTTCCCATTTAAATGAAGGTATTGAAGCCGCTGATTCATGGGCTACCGACGGACATAAATGGCTCAATGTCCCCTATGATTGCGGGTATGCTTTCACGGCTCATCCTGAATCACACTATCGCGCGATGACACAGCAAGCCAGCTATGTTTTTGAAGATAACACAGCCCGCGATGAGATGTACTGGAACCCGGAATTTTCAAGACGTGCCCGAGGCTTCGCTACCTATGCTGTCATTCGCGAATTGGGAACCGAAGGAATTGATGACCTCATCGATCGCAATTGCCGC
>JBDSPM010000342.1:0-4190 GCA_039930325.1 Saprospiraceae bacterium | reverse complement strand
CACATCTATGGACGAATTGTATTCGGTCCTTTGCTTCAGGGCGAAAATACGTGTGAAGCATCAAGACAATGGATAGCAGAAACTATTTCCGGAGACATACCTCAAGCTGTCTGAGGTGAGAAAAAAGAGAAATAAAGGCTGGCGCTGGGTCAGGAGAATTCTGCTGATTATCATTTTAATTCCAGTGCTGATCCTCGTTAGTGTCAGGTTATCTGGGGGAATGGAAATGAGAAAGAGCGATCAGGATATCATGTCTTTTTTGCAGGCAAACCATATCAAAGGTGAATTGGATACAATTAAAGTTCGTAAGAGACAGATTGTATTTCTGCAAACCAGGAGTGAAAAGAAGCATACGGATGCTGTAATTTTTGTACATGGCTCACCGGGTTCAATCGATGCATTTCTTGAATACATGGTTGATACTTCCTTGTTGTCTATGGCGGACCTGGTTACATATGACAGGCCTGGTTTTGGACATTCGGAGTTTGGGTGGGCTGAAACTTCGCTAACCAGCCAGGCAAATATCATTACTGATCTTATGCAATCGCTGAACTATGATCGGTACTGGCTTGCAGGACATAGCTACGGAGGGCCTATCATCGTGCAGGCGGCAATACGGCATCCAAAAAATATAGCGGGCCTGGCTATCATAGCCGGCTCAGTATGCCCGGAACTGGAGCCAAAATCTCAATGGCGTAAATGGATTGATATCCCCCTGATCAGGGAATTGTTCCCGTTATCACTAAAAGTAAGCAATGAGGAACTGATGCCCTTGAAACATGATTTGATCATGATCGAAGATGACTGGGACCGCATACATGTACCCGTTTCGCTGATTCAGGGCAACAAAGATATGCTGGTGCCATTTCAAAATCTTGCATACGCAAAAGAAAAACTGGTCAGTGCTGACACTATACGAACCTTAATTTTTGATGGTGAGAATCATTTTATCCCGTGGACAAAGAAGGCTGAGATCATTAGTGAGATCGTATCGTTGATGAAGTATCGCAATATGAGGGATTAAATGTTTAAATGTTTAAATGTTTAAGTGTTTATAAGTTTAAAGGTTGAAGTTTAACGACACCACTTTTAATCTCGAATTCCTCACTTTTGCCCCCGGCCCCTAATACTAACCCTAATGGAGGGTATACTATGTCATAGCCAGTGTTTTTTATAAGTGTTTAAACCATTCCGGTTTTATAATGACGTTTTCAATTAATTCTGTTTGAACTCCCATTTTAAATTCCTTTAATTTTTCGCAAAATAGTTCTCCATCAATTAAGTCAATTGGAGGTGCTCCATCTCTTGTGGCTTCTTTAGTAGCTTCTCTTGTAAATGTTCCAGTTGTTATGAATAGTCCGTTTCACCAATAATATCTGAACGCCTGGCTGATCGCTATAGCAATAAAAATCGCCCCGACGATTTTGCTGGCATACCGGCTTAGCTTCTCACTTTTGTTTTTGATGACCTGGCCAAGCTTGGCATAGATGATGAAAACCATAAATGAGCCAATCACTACGCCAAATGCAAAAGCTGCAATAAATTTTGCCTCCAATCGTATGTTGATACCTAGTTTTTCAAAATAGTTGGAGGTATGCAGGTAACCACCAATGAATACATAATACGGTATAGCGATCATGTTGAGTGAACTTACTATGACGCCTTTTGCAAATCCGATAAAATGTGAAGCTCTTGTGGTTGGTTTGTTAGGGGATTTATTTTTTTTAAAAAGATAATAAATGCCGATGAGAAGGAATATGGGTATGCAGATTTCAATGATGGTCCTTTCCATCGCAGGGTTATGCGTGAGAATGTGGTAAAAAGAAAGCGCTATATAACTTTGAAAAAATTCAACAATGGAGGCGCCAATACCCATATATAGTCCTACACGGATCCCCCGCTGGATAGCTGTTTCAGTCACAGAAAGATTGATCGATCCGATAGGAAGCGACCCGAAAAAGCTGCATACCCAGCCCCATCCAAAGTGTAGAAGAAACCCCAAAATCCTTAGTTAGCTCTTTTGTACCGAAAATATATAATTAATGCGGATACCATCTTATTAAATGGGACTGTCTTAATTCCCGCCTTTTTGTTTTGCATTGCAATCCTATACATGACGTGCCAATGATAAAAAATGTCTTTATAGGCTTTAAAAAGTGAATAACCAGGCTGATAAATGTGAGCCGGATCACTGCTGGTCCCGTTAAATTCCAGGACCCTGATGTCTTTCCCCTGGCGCAATGAATCCCACGAAGCTACCCGCATATCAAATCTACCATAAAAAACATCAGGCATCGTAGACATTAATTTAACCATATGGTCACGTATTTCTTCATTAATCTGATCATTTCTGTTGAGAAACATCGTTCCCCGGCAATGATTGCCAATGGGTTCAAGCAAGATCGACTCACCTGGAGGCGGAACCTGTTTCATTTTCTCCCCGAGCCTTTGTGAAAGTGATTCATATTGAAATTGTCCCCTATCGCTCCGGAGTATCAGTTCTTCTACAGTTGAGGTGCCATCACCCCATATAGTCAAAAAGTTTTTTTCACAAATCGATGTGACTTTGGATTCGCTTCCATCAGGCATTGCAAATACCATAATACTTACTTCCAGTGGCAAATCAACATAGGACTGAATGATAAAATCTATGGGATGCTTTCTCAGATATGTTTTCAGCTCTGCCATAGAATGTATGCGTGTGATTAACCAACCACGTTCACCGATTTCAGGTTTTGCAATTACCGGAAATGCGAGGCCTGATTCCTTAAATAAATTTTCAATCTGATCATCTTCTAAAGATGCTTTCAAAAGAATGGTGATTGGCTTAAATTCATCGGGGATATTATTCAGAATAGCTGATTTTGACTCGCCAAAAAAACCGCCTGTTTCAATCCCGGGATTCGTTAACGTAAAAAAAAACACATCACGTGCCCTTATTGCATGCCAAAGCCATGTGAAGAGAACAGGTATATTAAAAATATACATGGGCCAATATTCCCAGTTCAATAACCTGATCCTGAACCTGCGCCACCACAAACTTGGGTGGGTGGCGTTCTGTTCCAAAGCGGATGGAATGGCTGATGAGCTATTTTGCATAATGAATCAGCATTTCTTCTCTTCTTGTTTTGTCCAGTTGCACATGGATAATATTTGCACTTTCCGCACGCAGCGAAAGGTTAGTTATGGAAAGTGTTTTCACTTTTTCATCGCGATTCATTACAAAATCATTTTCAGGATCGCCATTCGCCGTTTGATGAAACTGAATGATGGATTCGCTGTCGAAAGAATCTGTTTGAGAAATCCATTTTTCAAATAATGATTTTCTCCGGGCTCGCACTTCAGGTGGATATAATGTGGCTGATGACCAGATCTGAGGCTGATCGATCGGGGGTGACTGGATGTATTTTTCGAGACCATCCCAAACAAGCTCAGTAAGTGAATCTTTTTCCTCAATCAGTAACGTGAATGGGGCAATGCCTGCAAAATCATATTGATCAACATATTTTTTTGAATTCCCGGCATTGACGGCATCCATGACGACCTGCCCGCGGCTTATCCTATATGGCGGATTTGGAACAAAGGATTCATAACCTCCATTGAGAAGACACACAGCACGTCCATTTTCTGAAAGTGCAATCCAGCTGCCACCGGAATCCGGATCTAAAGGATAATAGATGCTGTATTGATCAGGATGATGCGATGAGATGAGGCCATGAGATTGACGGGAAGGGCTTTCGTCCCGGTTAGAGGTAAGAAATCGAATATCCTTCTGTGGAATGAACGTTACTGTGCACATGCCTCATGGCGATGGCGGATCGTCGATGGTGCAACGCCAAAATGTTCAGGCAATATGAGAGATGCATAGTTTGCTTTGATTGCTATTTTGACAATAGCCAAATGATGTATGGTGTGCTCAATATTGTAGATCAGCTCGCGACCGATGGTAGAGGAGACCAGCAGTTTTTCATGTCCGTGTTCCTCACAATCCAGGAAACAAATTTGGTCTGTGTTCAGCTCATTAAGTTTTTGGCTGAGATCATTAACAAGGCTAAGGGCATGATCCGGTTCTGACTCGATCCGGTAGTCCCTTTTGCGTTTTGCATAATTGATTACAGGGCTATTGTCGTTTTTCGATTGTTCGACAAGACAATTGTAGAATTCAATAATATGTCTTGTATGCTGGCCTA
>JBDSPM010000341.1:0-6890 GCA_039930325.1 Saprospiraceae bacterium | reverse complement strand
AAGTAAAAATGACGGCCAAAGGATTTTTGCCGATGGAACTTGTAAAAGATGTGTACAGCCAGGGCTTAATGAAAGAATATTTCATCGACAAGTATAAGAAAAATAAAACCTTGCGGGAACTCGATTCCTATACGGTTCATTTGACCCGTCTGCTACTCGAAGTAGCCGGTCTAACTAAGAAGCGGAAAGGAAAATTGAGTCTTACGAAAAAAGGAGAAGAACTGATCAATGATCCACACGGTTTGCTTATCCATTTGCTTGGTGCAATCAGTTTTCGTTTCAACCTGGGCTATTTTGATGGATATGGTCAAAATAATATCGGTCGTCTCGGATGGGCTTTTACTGTTATTCTATTATCGAAATACGGACGAACTGAAAGGCCAGAATTTTTTTACGCAGAGAAACATTTCAATGCCTTTCCTGCTATGGTGAATGAGGCCGAAAGTCACTTTAGCCATGACCAGCAAATAACTGCCTATCGCTGTTATTCCCTGCGGACGTTCGAGCATTTCTTACAACATCTGGGTGTAATCAATTTGATATTCGAACGTTATTTTGATGAAGTTCGCTTTATCTCCGCCACGGATTTGCTTTGGCAGATGTTTAAAGTCGACATCCCTAACATGGCGAAAGGACGGAATTAAAGAGCTCCGTAAAGCAAAGAAAGCACTCCTGTTGCTATTGATCTATCCTTTCATCTCTGCAGTCCTGTCGTTGATCGGTGAGGTTGGATTGGATAGGAATCCTTATTAAAGAATTATCCTCCATCACCAGATCAGTTTCGAAGGACATGTTGGAGGGATTTATCGAGGTGAGGAATATTAATGATCATCCCAAGAGAAGACTACCCGAATACTTATAAAAGATTCTACTGCCGGATTTTTTATATCTTCCTAAGCAAACTGAATCCATTCGAATCAGGGGACCTGGATGATGGTAAATAAAAATCTATAGAGGTCATCATGAATAACAGGCACATTATTTTAAAGGAGGAATACAAATCATTGCGTACACTTCAATCGCTGATTTGTGAAGATGAATTGATGAACCTGTTGAATCTGAATGATCAAAGCAAGACTGTCATGCGGCTTTATTGGCGGGATGTATTGTCCATTCTCGAGATCTCAAGAAAAATGAATCTCAGTAAGGAACGCATACATCAGATCATTGTCAAATCGATAAAAAGAATCATCTCTCGGGTCAGAATATTAACCAAAGCGTATGATCGTTACTCTGTTCTGGAAATGGAAGTTGCGCGGCAAAAAGCATTGATCGAACATTTGTATAACCTTTTAATTAAGCAAGGTCCTGAAGTGGTGATTCCCGAGCCCGGACTATTAACCACCCGGCTGGATTCCATATCATTAAGCGTGAGGACGCGTAATGCACTTCGCAATTCAAAAATATATACCATCGGTGACCTGGTCCGTCACACAAGACCAGCCATCATGGTGATCAAAAATCTTGGAGCACGATCGATCCGGGAAATTGATCAGTTGTTATTACTCTATGGGCTTCCCTACGCTGATTAAAAAATTACTAAAATCGTTTTAAGCATTTCTCATTTTAAAAATTAAACGAAATGATTTATTTTTACAGCTACGTGATTATTCAATTTTTACCCAAATGAAAAGAATATCCTATTCCGAACTCCTCACCGAATTCATTGACCCACTCCTGGATGGCAAGGAAACTGAATCCACCTATCTCGACAAAGCAGTCATCGGCATGGTGGCATGGAATTACCATGTTGCCAAATCTGCTGATTCCCCTTTTTTGAAGCATGTTGAAGAGGTATATCTTGATTTTCGAAAGAAGAAAATCAATGGTTCGGCAATCATGGATAAATTGCTGAAAAGAAAAGAAACAATGTTTAGACAATATGCTCAGTTTTTTGTCCGTGTAGATACACGGCCAGGTAAGGACAGAACCCCTGTTTTGCATGTAGAATATCTTCCTATAGAGATGTTGCCATTGTTTGTAGCGGAGATGGAGCAAGGAGATCCAGGAGATATTCTCAAAGGCAAATTGACACTCCGTCCTATCTCTTTTTAATCTCTGTATATCAAATGAGCCTGACGGATTATTATTTCAACCGGAGCGTTTCAGAAACTGCAAGATTGAAAACTCAGATCTTTTTCTTTCTTTTGGAAAAAAATGAATGGCCACACAATTTGGCGCCACCTGGTGGGGACAAGCATACCTGGGGGCATTAACTCAGATCGATTGGGAAAATCGTCTTGCAAGAGGCAAATCATATGCCCGGAATGAAAATATCCTGGACATTAAAATCCATGACAACATAGTCGAAGCGCAGGTGCAGGGAAGGAATCCTAAGCCATACCAGGTGCAAATGGTGCATATCCCATTATTACCGGGTGATCAAAAAAAGCTCACAAAAGCACTGGCAGTAAGGCCTGATCTGATCAGCGATATTCTCAATTCCAGATTGCCGGAAGAATTGAATGAAATCTGTAAGGCCGAAAAAATAAAAATCTTTCCTGAGTCCTGGCGCGATATCAAACTCAATTGCAGTTGTCCGGACTGGGCTGTACCCTGTAAACATCTGGCAGCAGTCATCTACACGCTTGCAAATGAAATTGACAAAGACCCATTTCTCGTATTTAAATTATTGAAATTTGATCTTGTTGATGCCCTGAAGCAAAAGGGATTTACCATCAGTGAAACAGATCAACCCGGAAGCATTCCTTCACTACATGGATTTTTTAGCGAAGAAGACCTTCCAAGAGGAATACCCATCTTCCAGCAATCCATTTATGACAGTATAGATTTAAGCAGCATCCCGAATATCGGTGTGGATATTCCCTTATTTCTTGATCCAAGGCCAGTATTTTATCATGATGCAGATTTCAGAACTATCCTGGAGCAAAGTTACAGGCGGCTGGCAGCGTATGTGACTAAAAATGAGCGGGATCAAAAAGAATTAGCGGCTAAATTTTCCATGCGCCGGCTTAAACAGATCGACTATTTAGAAATTATCCTGGATGAAGACTTCAGACTAAATGCACTTTGGTTTGAAGGTCTGGATGAAGCTCATACTTTTTCAATGAGTTCTCTGGAGGGAATCATCGATATGATTCTTGCGATCAGTACTGCCGAACTGTCTCAATTGGCAGAAGATTTTAGATTAGTTTACCTGGCTTATGACATCGCAAGAGGCCTGATGAAACAAGGCGCTATCATGCCGGCTATCTATCAACTTCAAAATGAATCAATACGTATACGTTGGGAACCCTGCATGAATATCCAGAGTGTGCGTCAAATAGTCAATGACCTGCAACAGATACTCCGGTATGATTTTATTTCGATAGAAACCAGCCATGATGAATTAGTATTTCTGAAAAAGGATACTCAGGCTTTTACGCTTATTAGCTTATTTCTCGGTCACCTGGTCAAAATGGCTATGAGCAGGATCAAAATGCCGGAGCAGGATCGGATTCACTCACTTTTTTTTGAAAACAAAACACAACAGTTTAAGAAATTTTCTGAACAAAAAATCGGGCAGTCCATTCGTCAATGGCTGGACATCCTGTCATACACCGGCCATGGCTTCAGGCCAATGATCAGAATAGATGAGGTGAATGAAAAGAGGTTTGGACTCAATCTTGATCTTGAAAATCATCATCGCAATCCACCCGAAATCATTTCACTGGCGGCGTTTATGGAAGACAGCCGATACCAGGCAGATCGATTGCAGATGCTAAAGATATTATCGTTGCTTAGCGACAAACTTCCTGCCCTTAAGGAGTTGATCAAAGGTGCAGGAAAAGATAGGATCATTCTTACAGAAGAAGCGATTATTGGATTTTTGGATCACATCAAGGGAGTAATGCAGCTCACACAGGCAAAGATACTTTTGCCTAAATCTTTGGAAACTATTCTCAAGCCTAAAGCCAGTATCCGGATTTCAACGGGATCTTCTGTCAACACTTCCGGTCTGCTTTCTCTGGATAATCTTTTACGTTTTGAATGGAAGATCGCCCTGGGTGATCACCTGGTAAGTGTGCATGAATTTGAAAAGATGATGAATGCATCGGGGCGCCTGATCAAAGTCAAAGACCGCTATGTTCTTTTAGACAAAAAAGAAATTCAATCACTTTTACTGCATCTCTCTAAAGCCAAATCGCCGAATGGACTGGATCTCCTGCGATATGCTATCACTGAAGAATTTGAAGGGAACAAAATTTCTCTTTCAGAGGATGTCAAAAAATTTATTCATCGTATCCGTAATCAAAAATCAGTAGCATTGCCCAAAAAGTTGAATGCTGAATTAAGGCCTTATCAGAAACGAGGATTTGAATGGCTTTATAAAAATGCGCAACTGGGTTTTGGTAGTATTCTGGCGGATGATATGGGTCTTGGCAAAACTGTGCAGGTGTTGACTTTTCTTCAGAAATCAAAAGAAGAAGGATTGTTAAATGACGCCCCTGTCCTGATCGTTGCACCTGCTACTCTTCTTACGAATTGGGTAAGGGAATGTGAAAGGTTTACGCCACAACTTCGCCCTTTTGTGTATCATGGGACAGGAAGAAAAATACCTAAAGGAAAATTCGACCTGTTGATCACTACCTATGGATTAGCAAGAGCTGATCAAAAAAAACTGGCCGCAATACCGTGGATCATCATGGTCATAGACGAAGCACAGTATATCAAAAATACTGCGGCCTCGCAGACCAGAGCTGTATTCGATATTCCGGCAAAAATCCGGATTGCCATGAGTGGTACACCGGTAGAAAACAGGCTGATGGAATATTACAGTATCTCGCAGTTTGCAAACCCCGGATATCTGAATACAGCAACGGCCTTCAGACAAGATTTTGCAAATCCTATCGAGCGACACAGGGATCAACAACGACTGAATTTATTCAAACGCATGACTTCCCCCTTCTTACTTCGAAGGCTTAAAACAGATAAAACTATCATCAAAGACCTGCCGGATAAAATAGTGATCAACCGTCATATCACACTGACACCGGAGCAAGTCAGTTTGTATGAAGCTTGTACAAAAGAAGCATTGCAATTGATTGAATCTGCTTCAGATCAGATCACACGGAGGGGATTGGTATTGCGTATGCTTCTCCAACTTAAACAGATCTGTAATCATCCACGAAACTTTTTAAAGCGCGGCAATTACCAGGCTTCTCGTACAGGTAAAGCGGAAGCATTGTTTGAAATTATCTCTCAGGTGCAGGAAGAAGGAAGCAAGGTTCTGATATTCACACAATACCGTGAGATGGGCGATATTCTTATAGAGATGCTTAGGGAATGTGGTGAAGATGGGCTCTTTCTGCATGGAGGATTGTCCAGGAAAGAACGCGATGAAATCGTTCGTGCGTTTCAGGAAGATCATTGGCCAAACGTATTAGTTCTTTCTATCAAAGCTGCCGGCACGGGACTTAATTTAACAGCTGCTACTCATGTGATACATTACGATCTGTGGTGGAATCCTGCAGTTGAAGCACAAGCTACAGACAGAGCATTTCGTATCGGTCAGAAACACAATGTCACTGTCCATCGCATTATCACAAAAAATACACTGGAGGAAAATATCGATCGGTTGATGGATCAAAAAAGAGATCTGGCCAATCTGACTGTGAGTACCGGTGAGAAATGGATTGGTGATTTGTCGGACAGGGAAATTGAAGGGCTGGTGGGGCTTAGGAAATAAGAGTGAAAAGTGAAGAATGAAAATCTAAAAGTAAATTGGTAAAATTTTTATATATGAGCTAATTGGTAATCTGATTTCCCAGAAGTGAAAAGCCCGGCTGAGTTGCATTTTTATGAAATTATGGTTATATTTGTCATCATAAGACCCATATTTTAGGTCTTATCGACACACAAATAACCATGGGAGAAAGCGTCTATCTGTCAAAAAATCTAACAGCCGATCAGCTTCAATTTATGAGGGTGATAGAAGAGCATGAGGTGCTGTATTTTGATATGGCCAGGATTGAAGCACAGGTAGGCCACCGCTGGGGCAATCTCAATGAAGTCCTGGAAAATCTGGTCCATAAAAAACTCCTGCTGCGTCTTGAAAGAGGAAAATATACCCGGACCGAATTTCAGGATCGGAACGTTCTGACTTCATTCATTTCAGATGGAGGTGTCATCTCTTACTGGTCAGCCCTACACCAACATGGACTTACGGATCGCTTTCCCAATACCCTCTTTGTCAAAACCCCAAAGCGGAAAAAGAGTAAAAAACTGCTTAACACCCCAATCCGGTTTGTAACTGTAACTCCCCGCAAAATGGTTGGGAGGTTCAACGTTGGATATGGAGACAAATCGTACCCTATGACTGACACAGAAGCAACCATACTGGACTGTTTTGATCATCACCGCTATGCAGGAGAATGGAGTGACCTACTTCGTGCTTTTCATCAGGCCTCAATGGATGGCCACCAGCTGACCAAATATGCTTTGGCCTATCAAAATCTAAGCGCGTTTAAACGCCTAGGTTATCTGGCAGAATTACTGGACAAAAAGGGATTGGAAAATTTCATCGAAATCGCCCAGAACCATTTAGGAAAAGAATACACACTCTTTGATCCAACTGGACCTGACAATGGGAAATACCTGGGGCGGTGGAAACTTCGCCTGAACCTGACTGAAGAACAAATCCTCAATATCATTGAAAACCTCTATTAGCATGGTCAGAAAAAAGGAAATTCAGGATAAAGCCATTGAATGGGGTGTCGAACCTGAAATTGTGGATAAGGATTATGTATTAGGTCATCTTCTTGCAGGAATCAACCTTCTTCTTGGTCAGGAGATTGTATTTAAGGGTGGCACTTGTCTGCGAAAATCTTACTTCCCCCAGTACCGGTTTTCTGAGGATGTTGATTTTTCTTCCATAAAATCAGACTTTG
>JBDSPM010000340.1:0-5818 GCA_039930325.1 Saprospiraceae bacterium | reverse complement strand
TGACGCATTGTTTTTTTTCCAACCCGGAGCAGGTTTCGGTGATTAGCTACCCTGACCCTGAAGAACTCATCCAGATTGCTGCTATAAATGGCCAGGAATTTTATTCTTTCAAAGAGAGGTACATTTGGATCCTTAGCTTCCTGCAATACCCGGTAGTTAAAATCCAGCCAACTGAGATCGCGGTGAATAAAACGGCTGGATTTTATATTACTTTCTTTAACCATGGGGAATCATCAACAGGGATAGTACTGGTAGGATGTATTTTTGGAATATTTTGATTTCCTTTTGAATTTTACCTTGTTGATACAAGGAGAATTATACGTACTTAGATTTTTATCAAAATTTAACTTCTGTACTCAAAGATGGCAAAAATCGCTCCAACCCGTAGTGCTGGCAAGGCAACTGCGGCGGGTGAAACATCAAAAATGACCTGGTTTACAGGCTTGAACGCTGCACCCGACATATCTTTGGTTGTCTCAAGTAGCATATGATCGCTCAATAATCCAACAATTATGAACAGTATAAGAAAAAAAATAGTAGCTGCGAACTGGAAAATGAATACCACCGTCAGTGAAGGTGAAAAGCTTGTTGATGAAATCCTTCAGAACTTTCCGGAGGAATTAAATTGTGCAGTAATCATAGCACCCCCTTTCATTCATCTCCCAATGCTTCGGGAAAAAGTAATGAAGTCTAAGCTTTGCAGTGCTGCTCAAAATTGTCACCATGAAAAATCAGGTGCCTTTACCGGAGAGGTGTCCGCGGCGATGCTAAAAGACCTGGGTGTTGACTATGTCATCGTAGGGCATTCTGAAAGAAGGCAGCTTTTTCATGAGAGTAATGAAGTCGTCAGATTAAAATTAAATGCTGTACTTGATGCAGGTCTTCATGCAATATTTTGTTGCGGAGAACCCCTTGAAATCCGGCAAACTGAAACCCAGAATATTTTCGTTCGTCAGCAGTTGGAAGAAGGATTGTTCCATCTTGAACCTGAAGCTTTACACAAAGTCCATATTGCCTATGAGCCAATCTGGGCCATTGGCACAGGAGTCACTGCTACACCTGAACAGGCCCAGGAAATGCATCTCTATATCAGGGACCAGATAGCGATCAGGTATGATAAGATTGTCAGCGAGACCTGCAAAATACTGTATGGTGGAAGTATAAAACCTGAAAATGCGGCAGTACTTTTTTCACAAGATGATGTCGATGGAGGATTGGTTGGAGGAGCATCACTGGACGCTTCTGGATTCCTGGAAATAATTACTGCAGCATGTTGATAAGAATGTTGAAAATTTCAGGTAAAAATATTTTGATTTCATTTATATTCATTTTACATTTATATCCTTCGGTAAACGAACCGGATTTTAAATAAAAAGTCAGATTTGCCGAATTTCCAAACTGTATCATTGATGAATTTCATGGTGCGGAAAATTATAGAGAAAATGAATACCTCTGGTAAGAATAAGTATCTATAAGGAAACAAGTAATCATGACAAGGGGTGACCTAGTGGTCATAACCCCAGTGCCGGATGGCTTATTAGTCAATAAAACCGGTGCAGTGCAGAATCATTTTTTGATGTCTCTGAAATCGAAAGAAATCAGGACTACCAACTTGAGATGAGAGAAAGCACAAAATGGATAAGGGATTCACACATCATTAGTGATGGTTGGATCCCTTTCCTTTTTCTATGTGAGAATTACTCAATGATGACCTTAAACCAGGATGAATTTCCTTCTGTGGAAGTAATTCTGATAAAACATACGCTTCCTGGAACATCTGAAGGTGATTCAATGGAAACAGGCAATGAAGTCCCAACATCAGATGTAGATGTAATAAGCCTTCCATTCACGTCCCACCATTGCACATGTTTAATACTCAGGTGATCGCCTGAAGGACTATAGACATTAATTTTTTCGCCAGCTGCAACAATTGAAGGCCAAATTCTTATATCATCCGAAGCAGTACCAGGATCCTCGAGACCAGTTACCATTGGCACTACAAACTGGAAAGATTGAGTACATCCCCGGCTATCTGTAACTGTGAGGACATATGCTCCGTTTTCAACCTCAAAAAGACTTTCTGTAGTTTGGCCAGAATTCCAAAGAAAAGTAAATGGGGGCGAACCTCCTATAATTTCCACAAGTATAGCTCCGTTGCCTGTTCCATTATCTCCCATGATGGAAAGATCGTGTATCACCATAGCAGGAAGTATGGACAGATGTAAAGTTGTCTTAGCAAAACACCCGGGCTGAGATTCCTCCACATGCGTATATGTACCAGCCTGAAAAACATCTACTCCGGAAAAATTTAATGTATCTCCAAAGCAAATAGTTTGGTTAATATCGCTGAATAACGTATCAACTACCGTTAATATCAGGTGGATGAAATTTGAACAACCTTCCGGAGTCTGATATTCTATCGTTTGATCAGTTGTTTCTGTGTAAGGCATCTCTAGGACGTAAACAGTATCACCGTGACAAATTTCTTGCTGAACAGTTTGTGTTGTTGTAGGTTGAACGGTTAGCATGAGCGATATCACACTATCACAATTGTTTTCCGCAGCGTTATTCAGTGTCACTGTGTAAAATCCGGATTCAAAAAAGAGCTGTGTTCCGACCAGTATATTTTGCCCCTCACAGATAGTAGTATCAATGACAGTAAATCCTACCGGCTTAACAGTCACATTGACGACACCTAATCCGTCTCCATCACAAGAGGCATCACGAACACTACCGACTCTGAATCGTGATGAAAATACCGGATCAACCTGGATAGAAATACTGTGCATCTCACTCAATACGTTTGCAAAAAATGCATTGTCCCTAAAAAGCTTAATAGCAAACGGGGGAGTTCCCGTGCTCTCGAAATTAAGCGTCACTGTTGCGCCACTGCAAACCACACTTGGACCCGAAAGGCTGATACGAGAAGAAGGCAACGGAAGAACGTTGACATCGAATTCAACCGGATCGGTGATACATCCCATGCCTGAAGCCCAGAGCATATAGTGAACCTTAAGCACTGCAGAAGTTGGATTCGTCAGAATCTGATAAAATTGCAATGCATTATTCTGTGAAAATGATCCCTGAACTCCACTTTCGGGAGAAGCAATCCATGAATAGGTCACGGGGGGTATAATATTCGTCTGAGGAATTAATATAACTGTGTCTTTACTGCAAATGGAAATAGTATTGATGACTTCAAGGCCCGGGTGCAAGCAACAAACCATGCTTGCATTAAATGTTTCCTCCTGGTCATAAGCACAGGCAAGACTTTCGCGACTACCGATTTCCCCATCCGAGAAAGTGCGCATGCTGACGCTTGCATCAAGAGCCGAAACACAATCTTCAAGAACAGGCAATGTGAAACAAACTTTCCACTTATCAGGAGTCGGAAGGCAATCATAAATATCTCCGATAGTTTCATCCGGGTCCGTGTTGGGAGGCGGATCATTTAAATTGGTGAAATACCATCCTCCGGGCATACCTTGTCCACCGTTATATCCATTGATCGGATTAGTAATATTGTACCGGATGTCACCTACCTTGTACCAATCCCAAAAACCATTATTACTTACAGGTGCCAGCATCGAATCCACTTTGATAGGCATTCCGAATATGTCAAAACCTGCAGGATCCCACCCGGGACCAAAGGAAGGCACCAAGCCCTGGAATCCATTACAGTCAAGCTTATTCCAATCCAGCAATTCATAACAAAATGTAACTTTTTCACCCGGCTTATATGGTCCGTGTTTTGGGCTTCCCATGGATGTCTTAGTGACATATATAGAATCCCTTTCATTGCAGAACTCGACATGCAATGCTGTAGCACACAAGTTGAATTCTCCTTCATTGCCTTCTGCATCGGAAACTGCTATTACATATGTAGCCAGCGGATCTACAGTGATATACTGCATAAGCACAAATCCGTTCGTACCCGTATTGCATTTGACCTGAGTAAAATTTGAACAATTCACAGATTTTAGCAGAGCTATCTGGGGCTGATTAAATTCAAAAGTTGAAACACTCAGCGTTAGCAAATCCGTATTTGCATCTGTGGTAACTTTGAAAAATGCGGTTGCATTTTCGAAATCAGAACAAGGTCCATTAACAAAAAAGGGTCCCTGACCCAGGCCTGCATTACAACCAGCGATGCAAAGTAAAACCCCTGTAGAAGGAGGCAATATTTCATTGTTGAAGGTAGAGTCAGGAAGGCACTGAAATTCTTCAGAGCAGGGTCCTGAATTTGTGTTTAAGGTTAAATACCATACATCCTGCTGACTGATTTGATTCATCGGCACATTCTTATCGGCGGACAAGGAAGAACCCGTAATGTGAAAAACGGTGTCGATTGTAACAATATCGGCTGCCTGATCATTAGCCGATCCTCCATAGTTCATCTGTTGCAGATTATTGCCATCCAGATCCATAGTTGCAACCCAAATGTCATTACCTCCTTTGGTGCCGGAAAGGTCGAAATCGCTACTATTGCTCGTAGCCGCCATCACTAATTTATCTGTACTGAACCGATCTAACTTAGCATTGATATCATTTCCGCTGCCACCGAATCGCAGCATTTGTTTAGTGTTACCGGTAGTTCCATCAAGGCGAATCAGCCAGATATCATTGGATCCATAATTTGAAGGGAAATCTCCATCGTGAGAAGCAGAATGTGCCGTAACATAGACATCACCATCTTTATGAAAGAGAATATCCGTTGCCACATCATCCAGTGAGCCACCGAAATTCTTTTGCCATAATACTTTTCCCAGATTATCTAATTTGAATATCCACACATCAGAGCCTCCTGCATTTGGATCAAGACCCGTGAGATTAGAATTGCTCGTAGCTGCAACGTAAATGTTACTGTTTATATCTGAAGTTATAGCTGCCGGAGTATCCTTCAGGGTGCCGCCCATCAAAACTGACCAGTTGATAGAGAAGCTGGAACTCACGTTTACGATCCATACATCCTGCATGCCGTGGTTCACCTTGTTGTCCAACTCGAGCGAATTAGCTTCGAGGGCCATGGTCACATTTCCTGAAATATTGCGATAGGCATCAATGGCCGTTTCGCTTATGGTGCCTCCGAAAATCTGGCCAAAAATAAGATCGCCTGCTGTATTGGTCCTCATCAGCCAACCCCCGGCTTGCCCTGTCAGATGACCATATATCCCCTGATCATTCCGGGTCGTACCGAAAGCGATGACACCACCATCAGTATGGGGCATGACTGTAGTTAGGTCATCGTTGTTAAAACCACCAAAAGTGCGGCTCCAAACCTGCGAGCCATCCCTTGTTTTCTTTATGATCCAGTAATCGGATCCCCCTGCATTGGCGGGGACATTGCCATCAGTAGAAAAGGTTCTTCCTCCCCAGAAAACCCGGCTTGTATCTGAATTGAAGGCTATATCTTTTCCTTCATCCAGGGAGTTACCGCCGAATATTTCAGACGTTTGGATAGTAAACTGTGCTGAAGCTAGAAAAGAAGTAGACAATAGCAATGTAAGTATGAGTATTCTTTGCATGGTTATTGTATTGAGCAATAGGCTTTTGGAGCTGAAAATTTACGGATTATTACGCGATTCGCCAAAACTGAATCCCGACGTGTAAAGTGCTTTACATAAATGGTAGATTATTCTATTCTAAACCCGGCTTTTGGACAGAGCAAAATAAGTACAAAAAAGGCATTTAGTGGATAATAGGCCTTCGCCATGAGCCTTCTATTATTGTCGATAATCTAAATCCATTATGCCAGCGACTAAAAAGTGAAAATATGTACCTTTGCCACCCCTTCAATGGGTGATTAGCTCAGTTGGTT
>JBDSPM010000339.1:0-2580 GCA_039930325.1 Saprospiraceae bacterium | reverse complement strand
GGGACATAACAGGCTGGATAAAAAAGGGAATGCCACTACCCTGACAGCAGATTATACGAATCCGTTCAATGAGGATATGGAATTTGAATCCGGTTACGAAGGGGAATATTCCTCAGGCGATCTGGATTATTATTCAGAGTTCTATGATTTAAATTCCCTGGCCTGGAGAAAAGATATTGAAAAAACCAATCGCTTCCTTTATCATCAGGATATTCACGCCTTATATGCTACCCTCTCCAAGGGCTTTGGGACATTCGGAATAAAAGCAGGACTACGTGCTGAGCAAACGATCATTGAATCCAATCTTATAACCCTTGATTCTGTCATCCCAATTGATTATTTTAATTTATTTCCTACACTACATCTTTCTTATGAAATAAATGATGAACAAGCAATTGGATTGAGCTACAGCCGCCGTGTCAATCGTCCGGACCCGGATGAATTAAATCCGTTTCCGGAATATATCGACATCCGTGACATTGAAGCGGGAAATCCATTTTTAAAACCTGAACAAATCCATTCGATTGAATTGGGATATCATTATCAAAATGAAAAAATTTCTTTTCTGCCTGCGCTCTATTACCGGCAAACATATGATGGTTTTTCGGAAGAAACACGCTACATCAATGATAGTACCTTATTGAGTAGCCTGGTGAATCTGAACAAGGAATTGTCCGGTGGACTTGAACTGGTAGTTTCCTGGTCGCCTTCAAAGAAACTTACTTTCAATATCAACAATAATTTGTTTTATCATACAATAGATGCAAGTGATGCGGGATATGGAGAAAACAAATCTCTCGTAGCCGCAGATACAAAATTGGCTGCTTATCTGAGTATACTACCAACAACAAAGCTTCAATTCAATGCCACTTATCGGTCCTCATTGCTGACAGCGCAGGGAAGGTCATTACCGCTTTATTTTTTAAATGCCGGCCTGAAGCAGGATTTGTTTAAAAAGAAAGCCTCACTGACTCTGACCGTCTCAGATATATTTAATACCCAGCGTTGGCAGTATATCATTGATACACCGCAGCTGTATCAAAAAGTAATCCGTAAACGGAAATCTCAGATCATTTATTTAGGATTCTCCTATCGCTTTGGAATTTCATCTAAAGACGGAGGTGAGGAATTGATTTTTGATAATAGGTTGTGAGATGTTAGTTGTCAAAGCGAAGCTTTGATCCCGACCATTCCACGGGAATATGGCGGGATGCATTTTATAAGCTAATAAGCAAATAAACTCATAAACCTATAAGCTCAAAAGCATTTTATAAGCAAATAAGCTCATAAGTCTATACACTTTTTTACTCATGAGCTTAATTACGGAAGTTGTGGTTCAGCATAAATAAAATCATCCATCACTGCTACATCCACACTACCGCCATCATTGGGTCCAAGTGCAGAATTGCCATATTCGATTCTTACTCGATGTACAATAGGTTTGTCAAAAAGGACACCCAGGAAAACATGTCCGTTACTCAGGGTCGGGGTAGCATAAACACCCAATGATTCATCATTGATATCGAAATACTCGAAGGCAGTATTCTCTTGCTTATCGACATCAATATATACTGCACCAAATCCCTGCACTACAGCAGGTGTATTGGAACCGGGCACATAAAAAGTGAGATTCACAACATTGCTTCCAATGGGTGAGAATACCCGCTCTGCAGTGAACGGCGGGAAAGTAGTTTGATAGGTTGGATTGATATTTCCAAAAGAAGATAATGCCCCGGATGGATTATTGCTATCGGCACTTACCTGAACACCATCACCTGGCGTGCTAAAGAATGCACCACGGGCACGTGTTCCGACATTTGTATTAAAAAAATCTGAAGGAAGAAAATTAGGTGCGGCGAGACTATCGGGTACTCCATCCCAGTTTAATTCACGACGTCCTGATGCCTGCGAACCGGCTGTTCCACCATTGTTAGCACCAAGGAGTGACCGGTATTCATCCATAGCTGCCTGAATATTTCCTGCAGCTGTAATGACGTTAGGCTTTTTATCATCATCTTTCTCACAGGAAATCAAAACCAAAAGTGAAATGGAAAATAAAAAGAAAGGAAGAAAGTTTTTCATTTGAAATTAGATTTAATTGAATGATTAAATTAACGTGGGTTATTTTTTTCTAAAAAATTCAACCGGGTTTCGAGAACCTGGTTTTGCGTGCGAAGCTCTTCGATCTGTGATTGTAGTTCCTGCACCGCTTTCACAAGTGGTACCGTGAATTCGGCATAACGTAATCCGTACGTATCGCGATCGGATTTCGGTGTTTTTACACCGGAAAAATTAAAATCTATTTGTTGAGCAGCAGCCTCCACTTCCTGGGAAAGAAATCCGGTATAGACAATAGCGGAAGCTTCAGCACGATTTTCCTTAAGCTCCTCCACAAGCGGTTCACCTATATGACGGCATAAAGAATCGATATCCCATGTATAGGTGATCGGCCTTAATCGCGAAATGAATTCAAGTCCCGGGACATTTTCAGTCACATTTCTTTTAAAGCGGGCATCACTTGTTGCTGTAAAATTGACCTGGCCTTCTATAGTTGTCACAGAAGTATTTCCAACTCTGATT
>JBDSPM010000338.1:0-3145 GCA_039930325.1 Saprospiraceae bacterium | reverse complement strand
GGGCTCGCCAAAAGGGAATATAGATCTTGGGCAGATTGCAGCTTCTTATTTCGGATTATTTTTATTGGGGGCGGTCTTTTGTGCGATAGGAATATTAGCCTCCTCGCAGACAGCTAACCAGATCGTCGCTTTTGTTGGCGCTGTTTTCTTTTGCTTCGTTCTGTATTATGGTTTTTATTTCATTAGCAAAATAGCTTCATTCCAAGGGAGCCTTGACAGCCTTATCGAATCTTTGGGGATAGATTACCATTATCATTCGATCAGCAGGGGTATCATTGATACAAGAGATCTGGCTTATTTTATCTGTCTCATTGGCCTTTGTCTTTCATGGACATGGGCTGCTATTTCAAACCGGAAATAAAATGGGAAGGAGCCTGCTCAGATCATCACATCGAAAAGTGACTACTACGGCCTTGTTTTGCAGTGGCATCCTGATCTTTGTTTACATCATCAGCCAGTGGCTTTATGGAACGATTGATGCGACGGAAGAACGAAGATTCACCCTTGCACCTGCAACGAAACAATTGCTGAAAGGCCTGGATGATCGCATTTATATCAAGGTTTTGTTGTCCGGGAAATTCCCTGCAGGATTTAAACGGCTGCAGGAATCAACCGAAGATATGTTGCGGAGATTTTCACAGGTGAACCATGATATTCAATACAGCTTTGAAAATCCAAATGTCGGCACAGTAGACGAAATCAATGATCGACGTAAGCAATTGGCAGCAGCGGGCCTGATACCAACGCAGCTCCGGATAAGTGATGCCACAAGCGCCTCAACGCAATCGATCTATCCTTTTGCTATCATCCATTATGGAAGCCGTAGCATAGCAGTACCTTTACTTCAGGATGACATTCCGGGGGCAGATAAAGATGTGATCATCAACAACAGCATCAGCCTGTTGGAATATAAACTCGCTGATGGCATTCAAAAAATAAAAAGACAGCACCAGGAGCTGATAGCTTTCTCCATGGGGCAGGGAGAGCTCAATCATTTGCAAACCGCATCTATCGAAAAAGAACTTGCTGATGAATATGTCATTAACCGGATCAATCTTGATAGCGTCGTTGAGATTCCACAGGAAATAAGAGCGCTGATCATTGCAAAGCCAACACAAAATTTTTCTGAAATCCAGCTCTTCATGATGGATCAATATGTGATGCATGGTGGCAACATCATGTTCCTGATCGATCCGCTCAATGTTTCGCTTGACAGCATCAATGTCAATAAATATTACATTCCGCCGCCCTACGATCTTGGACTTGATCCGTTGTTGTTCGAATACGGCGCAAGAATTAATCCTAATCTCGTACTTGATCTTCAGTGTACAAGAATACCGATGGTAGTTGGCATGCAGGGTGATAAGCCGCAGACGGAATTATATCCATGGTATTATCATCCATTGATCACTTCTACATCGAACCACCCGATTACAAAAGGATTGGATAAGATACAATTGGAATTCCCTTCGAGCATTGATACCATTCAAACTGCTTCAAAAATAAAGAAGACCATTCTTCTGAAATCCTCTCAATATTCAAGGCTTCAGCTTACGCCGGTCAGGTTGAATTTTGCAATACTTCATGAGCAGCTTGATCCGTCCTTATTTAATAAAGGGCCACAAGGATTTGCAATAATGCTGGAAGGTTCTTTTCAATCTTTATTTCAAAATAGGTTGTCTTCTGAACAAATGGATGTATTGCATACGGCAGGTCTTGAATTTAAAGCTTCATCAGACAGATCGAAGGTGTTGGTCGTTAGTGATGGCGATATCATCAAAAACCTGGTCAACCCAAACACAGGCGACCCGGCCCCATTGGGATTCAACAAATATGAAAACACTACATTCACAGGGAACCGTGATTTTCTTCTCAATTCACTGGAATATATGCTCGATGAATCAGGCGTACTTGAAGCTAGGTTGAAAGATATAAAGCTGAGGCTGCTTGATAGCGTGAAAGCAAGAGAGCAGGGTACTCGATGGCAACTGATCAATATTTTAGGGCCTTTAATGCTGATTTTTTCGATCGGCATCCTTTATCAGTATATCAGGAAAAGAAAATATGGAAGAGTGGTGAATCAGGGATGATGTATAATGCAGGAATACGAATTAAAGCATTCATTGCCCAAATAGTAAATTCAAAATATATTATTTACAGTCCAGATCATTTATGAGTAGAAATTATATCCTTGCAGGTGCATTAATACTGATCGCCGGCCTTGCACTTTATTTTTGGAAAAATAAAAAAGATTCGTCAGCGAATATTGACCGGACAGAAAGCAATTTTGCTATTGAAGATATCAATACCATAGGCCGAATTATCATAACCAGTAAAACAGGAGACCGCTCAGATCTTAAACGGGTAGGCGAGCACTGGACGATAAATGACACGCATACAGCGAGACAAACCAGCATAGATCATTTACTGAAAGGAATCAACCGGCAGCATCTGGATCACATCCCAAATAACGCTGCAACAGAAAATATTCTGACCTCTATTGCGGTCAATGGAATTCATGTGGAAATCCTTGATCGCGGCGGAAAAGAATTGTTGAATTATTATGTAGGTGGTGTGACACAGGATGAAAGAGGGACCTTTTTTCTAAAAGAAGGTCAAAGCCAGCCTTATTGCCTGATCGAACCCGGTTTCGAAGGAGGATTGAGAGCCAGGTATGCTTTACAACCAACTGACTGGAGAGATGTGCATTTCTGGATGGAAAATAATGAAGCCATTGATACCCTGAAGGTTAACTACCCCAACCAACGTGAGCATTCATTTGTCATTTTCAAAAAGGGAAATGAGTATAGTGTAAATCCATTGTATTCAACCACTCCGCGAAAAACCGGGCCTGTAACAAACAAGATTCGTTCTTATCTTACAACACTGAGTCAGCTGGCATGTGAGGATATTCTTACTGCGGCTGCAGAAAAAGATTCTATTTTACGAATGACGCCCTTTATGGATATGACGATCATCTACAAAGATAAAACCTCTTCACTTCGCTTCTTCCCGGCAGGCAAGCCAAGCACATCTGAGTTCTCGCCTCCCATCAATAGATACTTTATAGATTATCCGGAACATGATTTTATGATAGGGCAACATGAGGTCATGAAAGGAGCATTCAGGTCATATGATTATTTCT
>JBDSPM010000337.1:0-11703 GCA_039930325.1 Saprospiraceae bacterium | reverse complement strand
GTTCTTCCGTCCACCCATCTCGAAAGTGATACCCTCAATGAGAAACAGGATATTCCACTTTACAAAACCTGGAATCCTGAAGTCTCAAACACTGTAAAGTAGGCGTCTATCGTCCTGCTACGAAATCGTTAATTTGCACTCAGTTATTTTATACGCTATAATACCCTATTCATGAAATCCTATTTTATATCCCTTTTTTCCCTTTTCATTCTTCTCTTTTCGATTTCCCTTTCCTTTGGGCAGCTCAATATGACCCTGCAGGACAGCATGAATTATAATGTCGGCGTGAATGATGTGTGTGGATGGGTCGCACCCGATGGCCGGGAATATGCATTGGTCGGTTTAAATACCGGTGTATCCATCGTTGATATCAACAGTGATACGATTCACGAAGTAGCTTTCGTCCCTGGTGTGGACAATTTATGGCGCGATATCAACACCTTTGGTCATTATGCTTATGTGAGTTCAGAGGCCCACATTGGATTGTTGATCATTGACCTGCAATATCTGCCTGATTCCGTGCATTATCATTCCTGGTTTGGTATCTGCCATACGCCGTCAGGTGACCAGATTTTTCAAAAAGCTCACTCTTTGAATATCGATGAAAATGGAATTCTTTTTCTGAATGGCAGTAATCTGAATTCTGGTGGTTGTGTTCTCGTGGATGTCAAAACCGATCCTGAAAACCCCATTTGTCTTGGCTATTCAGCTGCATCATATTCTCATGATTGCATTGCAAGAGACAGCATTTTGTATAGCGCGGAAATTTTTGCCGGAAATGCCTCCATCTACGATATTCATGATATTAATAACATCACTTTATTAGGCCAGGTGAAAACGCCCCATGAATTCACTCATAATATTTCTCTCTCCGCTGATGGAAAATACATGTTCACAACGGATGAGCGGCCAAATTCTTATGTGACTTCTTATGACATCAGTGATAGAAGCAACATAAAAGAATTGGATCGATTCAGGCAGGCGGCTGTTGAAGGCAACGGAGCTATTGTGCACAATGTGTTCACCTGGCAGGATTGGTTGGTGCTTGCGTACTATTCAAGCGGGACATTGATCGTGGACGCGTCACGTCCGGGCAATCTGGTTGAAGTTGGAAATTTTGATTCCTTCATTGGAGCAGATGGTGGTTATGAAGGTGTGTGGGGTGCCTATACGAATTTGCCTTCAGGAAAAATATTAGCATCAGACCGTAGCAGCGGTCTATTTGTTTTTATTCCAAATTATGTACGTGCGGCATTCCTTGAAGGAACTGTGGTTGACTCAATTACAGGACTACCGATTTCCGGAGCAACCGTTAAAATAACCAGTAATGAAATTGTTTTACCACAAACGACGATCCTTGATGGAACCTTCAAGACAGGTAAGGCTGTCCCTGGAACATTTCCGATTATTGTCACCAAAGAAGGATATTATACAAAAACCATTCTTTTGGATTTTGCAAATGGCAACGTGCTTACACCAGTTATTAAACTATCCAGGAAACCAACTTATAATTTTTCAGGCCGAGTAATTACATCACCGAATGCAGGTTTACCTCAGGCTAAAGTGTGGATATCGGGACCTGAAGGCACCTACATTACTACCACGGATCAGAATGGATATTTTCTCATGCCTTCTGTCTATGCCGGTACGTATGAAGTTCAGGCTGGCGTTTGGGGATTGACAGTAGAATCACAAATTGTGTTAGATGCACCGAAAGATGTAACCCTGTTAGTCCAAAAAGGATACAAGGATGATTTTGATTTGAATCTTGGGTGGCAGGTAGTAGCAAATGCTTCAGAAGGTAATTGGATGCGGGGTGTTCCTACGGGTCAGTTATTATTTGATATGTGGCAATGCGGCTCTACAACTGATTCGCCGTATGACATCGGACCGAATGTCTATTCTACCGGACTATCTCCTAATCCCGATGCGGGTTTAGATGAAGTTAGTGGTGGTACGACCAAGCTGATTTCCCCATTGATGTTGCTCGATTCACTTGCTGCCCCGAAATTGTCTTTTGATTATTGGTTATGCGAATTCCCACCAAATCAATACCAGGGATTTTCAGTTTGGCTTGCAAGTGGTCCGGATACCATTCTTATTAAAGAATTCGCAAGCGATACAACGGTGGGCATCGGCTCCTGGCAACGATTCGAAACCTCGTTAACACTACCTCATGCAGCCACCTATGCACGCGTACTATTTATTGCAACCGATACAACTTCAGGTGCAAGCGATTATTATCTTAAAGTTCATGTTGACAATTTCGAAGTCACAGGGTTGGCAGTCGGGACCCATGATGAAGTAGCGACGTCAAAACATTTTACATTTTATCCAAATCCGAATAGAGGTTCTGACATTTATCTCAAACCTGAAAATGGAATCGAAGGCAATGAGCTGACTTTAAAAATCTGTGACGCTGAGGGCCGGATGATTTCATTGTACGAGCTATCAAAATCCGACGCAGAAAAGGGGATCCATCACCATCTTGAGGACGGTTTTTATTTTATGCAATGGAATACTGATAAAGGAGAGAGTGGTGTGGAGAAAGTGATTATCCTTAATTAAAAATTATCATTTCACTCTGTTTTCAATCTGGTAATAAATATATTTTCCAAGTTGATTAACAAAATCTTTAATCCCCAATTCATCTATTTGTCTATCATATCCCCTGGATATACGAAGATCTACTAATTCAACTGATCGGATGGTATAACTATATTCAGCAATATCAGCTACTATTTTTGTACTTATATTAAAAACATAAATCCCATTTCTATTAAAATCTTTCATTTCTATTTCAAGCTCCATTTCCAAGTCTTTTGAAGTATGTGCTATATCTAAAAGATTATATAACATATCAAAATGATTATTCATTAAGTCAGGTGAAAAGTCTTGAGAATTGAAAATAAACTTATATTTAATTTGTCCAAAAAGATCACCAAAATTCTTTCCGAGATCATCTTTAATTGTAATGATTAAAGGAATAATAGTATCCTTAACTCTCAATTTTAAATTTTCAAGATTTCTTTTAACAGGTTTAACTGAATTATTTTTTGATATCATCGAAACTTGCTTCTTCCAATCTTCATCCTCTTCAATATTTTCATTTTTAGCAGCGGATAAAAATAAACTCATGGACCAATTTGATTGTTTAGATATGTATTCAATAAATGCATCCATATCACCAACATCCGCCTTATTTAAAGCAAAAATGTAATTTTTCTTATCTACGGATTTGATAATTATGGGAGCATACCCATTTAGAATTAGATGATAATTCATTAATAATCTTGCAATTCTGCCATTCCCATCATCAAACGGATGTATTCTCACAAATTTGTAATGCAAAAGTGCTGATTTGACAACAGGATGTAAATCATATGTCTGATGATACCAATCTAATAATTCTTTCATCTCTGGAACCACATCCTCAGGTTCTGTGTATTTAAATATTCCACCATTCTCCAATCTTACATGATTTGGGAATTTTTTATATTGTCCAGGAATAATTTCTCTCATTGTAAAAGATCCATCTGGCGTTTGTGCCTCCTTCCAAAATGGCTCTACAAGAATGATTTTATTTAACTCCCAAATCTCCTTTTCTGTAATTTTCCGCTCTACATCTTTTGCCCAATCCTTGACAATTTCAATAGCGAGGTCATGTGCTTTCATTTCATCATATTCTCTCGCTTTATGATCTCCGGAAGTATTGCCTAGTATCAGGAATAACTTAGTCTCCATATAGGTAAGCGTATTCCCTTCAATATGATTTGAATTAAAATTCCATTCAAGTCGAAGTTTTTTCCATAGCCCTTCATCAGCTTTTGAACTTAAGGGAAGCAATGGCTTCAATTGTTCTTGAATTAGATTAATCGCATTTATTTCTTCAACATAACTCATTTCAAAATATTTTGGATCTCTCAGCACAGTTTTCAACAAAAATACTTGAAAATGTTCGTCTCAAGTGATTAATTAATAGGCTTTAAACTCTAACCTACCTTCTTTAAAACAACAGGTGTATATTTGTTGCATGCAATCTCTGGAAAATTACATTGGCGGAAAATGGATAGTTGGCGAAGGAAATGAAACACAGTTAATACATGCTATTCATGGTAATCCTGTTGCAATTTCAAGATCCGGCGGAGTTGATTTCGCGACTGTTCTTGAATATGGCAGGAAAGTCGGCGGCCCACCTCTTCGAAAAATGACCTTTCATGAAAGGGGCAGGATGATCAAAGCGCTTGCTCTTTATCTGCACGAAAGAAAAGACAAATACTATCCGATCAGCTATCAAACCGGTGCAACGAAAGCAGACAGCTGGATTGACATCGAAGGAGGTATCGGCAATTTATTTTCAAATGCAAGTCTGCGTCGCCGTTTTCCTGACTTGCCATACCATGTCGATGGAGAAGCTGTGAGTCTTGCAAAAAGCGGACAATTCATAGGACATCATATTATGGTCCCGCGACAGGGCATTGCGATTCACATCAATGCATTCAACTTTCCGATATGGGGGATGCTTGAAAAAATAGCTGTCAATCTGTTAGCCGGGGTACCTGCATTAGTAAAACCCGCCACGCTTTCTTCTTATGTAGCAGAAGCCATGTTTCGCGACATCATTGCATCAGGTATTCTCCCTGAAGGCGCGGTACAGTTGCTCGTTGGTTCTGCGCATGGGATACTTGATCATGTACAATCACAGGACAGCGTAACGTTTACAGGTTCCGCGTCAACAGGACAGCAGCTCAAGGCCCACTCAAGAATTATAGCTGAGGCCGTCCCTTTCAACCTGGAAGCAGATTCACTCAATTGCACGGTGCTTGGTGAGGATGCAGTTCCTGGCACATTGGAATTCGATCTTTTTATAAAAGAAGTGCGAAAGGAAATGACCACAAAATGTGGTCAACGCTGTACCGGAATTCGACGTGCGCTGGTTCCTGCCGATCTGCTTGACGATGTGCAAATAGCTTTAGGCAATGCACTTTCACAAACGGTCATAGGCGATCCCAAAGTCGAAGGTGTCCGGATGGGTGCACTGGCAGGGAAATCACAGGTAGAAGAAGTTCGAAACCAGATTAAAAAATTATTGACAGAATCGACTATTGCATATGGAGATGTAGATAAAGTGGATTTAGTAGGAGCTGAAGAATCCAAAGGAGCGTTTCTTTCGCCGATTTTATTAGTCAATACACATCCATTAACTTCCATCCTGGTTCATGAAGTTGAAGCATTTGGGCCTGTTTGCACATTGATGCCGTATCAAAATCTGGATGAAGCCATCGAGATTTCAAAAATGGGCAAAGGATCTTTGTGTTCGTCCATTACAACCTATGATGATAAAAAAGCAAAACAATTTGTTTTAGGAGCCGCTTCACACCATGGAAGAATTCTGGTTTTAAACCGCGATTGCGCAAAAGAAAATACGGGTCATGGCTCGCCCTTACCTATGCTTACACACGGAGGACCGGGAAGAGCCGGTGGCGGTGAGGAAATGGGAGGTATGCGAGGTGTGCTGCATTACTTACAGCGATGCGCCATACAGGGCACACCGACGACCATCACTGCTATTACTTCGGCATACCAGTATGGTAGTGAATACAAAGATCCGGGAGTCCATCCTTTCAGGAAATATTTTGAAGAACTGCAGATTGGAGATACCATCACCACGCACAAACGAACGATCACGGAAGCGGATATTGTCAATTTCGCTAACGTAAGCTGGGATCACTTCTATGCACACACCGATGCAACTTCTCTTGAAGGAACGATATTCACGCAGCGGGTTGCACATGGTTACTTTGTTCTTTCCATGGCGGCCGGATTATTTGTCGATCCGGCAAAAGGACCTGTCATTCTGAATTATGGTCTTGAAGAATGTCGTTTTACAAAACCTGTTTATCCCGGCATGACTTTAGGTGTACGATTAAGCGTCAAAGAAAAATTGCCTGTCGATCCAAAAGATGAGGATGATATTCCAAAAGGAATTGTAAAATTTCTTGTTGATGTATTCGATGAGACTGGCGAGACGGTGGCTATAGCTACTATTTTGACAATGGTAAGGAAACGTAATGTGCCCCCTACCCCCTGAAAAAGGGGACTATATGAAGAATCCTCTTTACAAGTCCCCCTTTTCAGGGGGTAGGGGGCAAAAAATTCAAAATCTAAAATTTAATTTCATATATGGAAGGCTCCGTCACTACATTAGTTGATAAAAATATAGCCATCATCACCTTTGGTCATCCGGCACACAACTCACTGCCTGGCTACCTCCTGGCTGATCTTGCAAAACAAATAAAGGACGCGGGCGAGAATGCTGAAGTGAGAATCATCGTCCTCAGCTCCGAAGGCGAAAGAACTTTTTGTGCAGGGGCAAGCTTTGATGAATTGCTTACGATCCGCAAACCTTTAGATGGAAAGAAATTTTTTTTAGGCTTTGCAAATGTCATTAACGCCATTCGTAAATGCCCCAAGCTTGTCATAGGCCGTGTGCAGGGAAAGGCCATCGGAGGTGGCGTAGGTATTGCAGCTGCAGTTGATTTTTGCATGGCATCAAAATTTGCATCTGTTAAGCTTAGCGAGCTTGCACTGGGAATAGGTCCATTCGTTGTAGGACCTCCGATCGAACGCAAAATCGGTCTAAGTGCTTTCAGCCAGCTTGCTATCAATGCAACAGAATGGCAAACTGCAGACTGGGCGAAATCAAAAGGATTGTTTCATGAAGTGTTTGATACGACTACACAACTTGACGCTTACCTGGACCACTTCTGTCAAAAATTATTATCCACAAGCCCCGAAGCCATGCTGGCTATCAAGCGAATGTTATGGCATGACACGCAACATTGGGACGAGCTATTAGATCAACGCGCCGAAATCAGTGGCACTCTGGTCATCAACGATGCAGCACAACAGGCAATCAAGATGGCAAGTGTAGCCTGATATCAGAATCCTCCCAGTATCGATTGAAAATCCGTAGCAACTCCAACCCGCACAGCGAAGTCCTGGTATTTATATTCCTGCCAGGAAGTAACAAATTCAATTCGCAGAAACCGAAGGATGTAATTTATAGCATAGCCCACCTCAGCATATTGCCTTGACTCCGGAGTAAGGAGCACGTTGAACAACACATTTTCCCTGATCCCTTGTCTTCTGAAATAATTCATTTGCGTCAAAGCAAAGCGCCTGAATTGATAATTAAATAATCCATAGAGGTACCGATCATTTGTACTATAGGTATAATAATCAAGCATCCTGAATGAGCTCACAGGATTAATGGGTGTACTTATTAACTTGTTGCCGGGAAAGTGCACAAAATCCTGGAAGTAAGAAGGCTTCTGACTACCGAAGAAGGTACCACCTGATATATTGAAACTTAACTGGCTCCCTGCACCAATCGACCATTTAGATTCTAGATCTGCGGACACCAGATTAAAAGGATTATAGTCGTCTCCCCATCCTTTTCTGTAGCGCAATGTCAGCATGGGAGATTTACGGTAATCCTTTCGCTTTGATCCATTCTGAACGCGATATTCCCAGAACGGTTTTATCCATAATGAAGCATCTGTAGTTATTGACTTATGATCATTAAACACTTCTGGACCGCCTGCTAAATGTACAGGATCGTTAGACGAATACAGTAAATCTTTATCATCGAAAAAAACGAGATCTGTGGTATTGATAAGTCTATGCGATTGGCCATATTCAGCGCTCACATCTATTCCCATAGCTTTGGTAAGATTTTGCGAATAGCGCACCCTGGCAAATTTTTCCTCAAATTCCTTTAAGTAATTTTTGTTTGCTAATAACGTATAAAAGCTGTTCGCCCAAAGCGACATAGCATGATCAAAATTAAATTGCCGCACCTGATCACCGCCATTGAATTGAAGGTCCCAGCCTTTACCATACAATTTTACTTTCCCTTCATAATTAAATGCTTCCCTTGAAATGGCATAGCTCACGGAGGGTCCCGCTTCCCAGTTTATTTTTTGCTTTTGAATCGTACCGATTTCAATTTCATAGCCTGCATGAAATCCATCTACAGTATTATAATTGAAAGATTGTAATGGTGCTTTGAGCTGTAGGAATGTTTTATCACTGAGGTCATACTTGCCACCGGTAATAAGATGCGTAATGGAAAATTTACTTCTCTTTTTCACATTAGCAGCGAAACCTTCATTATTCATACGAACACTCAGGGTATCCGATTTCTTATCCTCATCCACTTTTGGTTGTAAAGCTGCTATACTGTCTTGCCGGACATATCCTTTGACTTCATAGCCGGTCAGCGGCATCGGGCGAATGGATTCCCAATAAGATGAGTCGCGTCTGAAGGCCGTGCTATCGATGATCTGGTGATGCGAGCCTGAGATTACCAGGGAGTCATTGTCAGGCAAGGCTTCAATTTCCTGTTTCTCATACTCCTTCATCATTTTGCGGAGTTTTTTCACACTCAATTCTTCACCGGATTCCAGACTACTTAATCCATTTTCGAATGAGCGATTTCCGATTTTAGCATCCGATGCTTTCGCTTCTTCCGTTTCCACTTTTTCATCCAATACGACCACCGGTACTTCCAGATCAGGATTAAGCTTAATATCATATTCACTCAACCTGGCAAAATACCGGTATTCAAATCCGAATCCGAAAACAGATCCGCTGACATCATATATTTCATGAACAGGCAACCACACATTGCTTACGACAGCGGAAAATTGTTGCTGCATTCCAAATTTTATTCCCCACACATAGGTTGTAAGATCAATACTGTGAATGCTCCATACCTGATCCACTATATAGATCACTCCTTCAAAAACCTGGTCTCCCCTGGCACGAGGCGTTACTTTTATTTTGTTAATAACCTCACCTTCATCTTCAATAAATCCAACGTATTCAAATTTATAATGTAGAAATGCATCCGGAGCAAGCGGGGAAATGGCATTGACTACCCTGGGCTCATAAAAGCTGCTGTAAATAAATTCCATTGGACTGGTATTGTTATCATCACCTGTTGTCCGGATTGAAATGATCGTATCCTGGTATTGATCTGGCCGGGTATAATGCACTTTGCTTACAGACTCCTGGGTAAACGCCACTGTCGAATCGATTCCCTCCTCTGCCAGCGATGCCAGGATTTTCTTTTTGAAAAGTCCCGGTACTTTCAAAAGTCGTCCGCTTCCCTTGACATAAACCTGTGCATTATATTCATCCACCTGCATCGAATGATATTTCGCCTTGGCGATCGCGCGACGCATTATTGTGTACGCAGGATCTTCACCCCGACCGGATACAACTGCTTCCGGTAACACGACAACTTCCTCCTGCAATCTTGCATTAAAGGTGACCATGGACTGACCTACCAGGATAGTTGTATCAAGTGGTGCAAAACCTAAATAGAGAAATCTTAAATGATGCCTGCCAGACGCTAATGTAATCAAATATTCCGCTTCAATATTTGAAGCAATACCGTCATTTGTGCCTACTAAAGCGATGCTCGCAAAAGGAAGTGCCTCTCCCCTTGCATCCGTTACTTTTCCTTTAATTCCCTGAGCATCAAGAATGAAGGAATGAAGTATAAGTAAGGCAAATAATAAAGGTCTGATAAGGGTATAGCTTGGCTGTCGCATGATCATGCATTAAAGATATCATCCTTGACTACTTTGCCTGAACCTTTGTTACGGGATTAAATTTCTTTTAACGCTTTAGCATCGAATCCGCTGAAATACAATTGACTTATCTTTCCCTCCTTAAAATGACTACTACAAATCCATTATATAAAATCCTTGTGATAAGTGATTACCGCGAAATCACTTCATCCAGGCCTGAAGCTGAAATATTGGTAGGTCTGGCAAAGATAGGGCATGGTATCACGATCCTGTCATATCCGGATGCTGAATACTACAACAACCGGTTTCGATCCCATGGCATACAGGTGATAGAGAAACATCCAACTAAAAAAGCCTCTCCTTCCTATATAAGATTTTTACGCCACCTGGTCCAGGAAGAGGATTTTGATTTTGTTCATGCATTTAATAGTCTTGGCCTTACGAATGCAGTCTGGGCTTTAATGGGATTGAAATCCAAATTAATCGCATACAGAGGATATGCCGGCCAAACGCACTGGTACGACCCAATGATGTATCTGAAATATTTTCATCCACGTGTAGATCAAATCCTCTGCCTGAGCCGGGAAACATATGACATCCTTGCCCGAAACATGCCTGGTGGAAATAAAAAATTAACCGTTATGGTTAAGGGTCATGATCCGGAATGGTTCAAGAATGTTGTTCCAATAGATCGAAGCACACTTGGTTTTACCAAAGATGATATCCTGGTATGCAGTGTTGCAAATGTAAGGCCATTTAAAGGCATACCTTATTTAATCAATGCATGTCGAGACCTGACCAATACTTCTGGCATACAACTGCTTTTGATTGGAAATGGTTTCGAAGATGAGCCTGTCCATTCAATGATCATGGAAAGCCCTTTTTCAAAAAATATTCATCGGTTGGGATATAGAAAAGACAATCTTGCCATAGTGGCTGCTTGCGATGCAAGTGTCCTTGCTTCAACCCATGGAGAAGCACTCACAAAATCGTTGATTGAATCGATGTGTTTGGGTATCCCTGCGATAATTACTGATATCCCAGGGAATAAAGGCCTGATTGTTGATGGCCAGTCAGGATGGATTGTACCTCCGAGAGACCCAGTATCACTTTCAAAAGCGATCATCGATATAGCACAAAATCCTGCAGAGCGAAAACGAAGAGGTGAAAATGCAAAAGAAAACATCAGGTTGCATTTCCATACAGATAACACTGTCAAGGCGATGATTGAAGTGTATGATAAATTAATTTAAACCCGGACCTTTTTTAGGATCATCAATTTGGTAAATTATCTGCTATTTCCTTCACCTTTTCCAGGACTTCTTCCCACCCTTTATCGCTATGCTGCCTGGATTCTTCATTGGCAAATCCTTGCTGCCGGACGCTTAACCTCACACCTTCATCTTCATCAATTACTGCATAGGTTATGATGGAATAATTCTCCGGCAAATCAGGCATACCCGAAAAGGCACTCCAGTAATCATAGCTAAAAATACATTCAGGTTGCATGTCAAGTATATGTCCCTTGTCCTTGTACGGCTGACCCTTCCATTCTCCCTGGAAAATAATTTCACTACCGACTTGCCATTCAGATATTGCTTCAGTACCAAATAGATATTGTTTGATAAGCTCAGGGTCCGTCAGTGCTTTCCAAATCTTGCCTTTAGAAGCATTAATAATGATAGACTTTTCAACTCCAAGAGAAGTATCCATATCGTCACCGGAATTAATGAGAGTACTTATGTACTCAATGACTTTTCGCGACTTTATATCTCTTGTTGACTTCTTTCCAGTTGACCACATTCCAGAATGCTGTTATATAATCAGGTCTGCGATTCTGGTAATTCAGATAGTAAGCATGTTCCCATACATCAAGGCCAAGAATAGGAACACCTCGTATCGCGCTTACATTCATCACCGGATTGTCCTGATTTGGCGTACTCGTTACAGCTAGCTCTCCTGCCGGATCTACGATCAACCAAGCCCAACCGGAGCCAAATTGCGTCGTTGCTGCCCTGGAAAACGCTTCTTTAAATTCAGCAAAGCTTCCAAAGCGCATATCTATTTCTTTTGCAAAGTCTCCTGTTGGCTCTCCTCCTCC
>JBDSPM010000336.1:0-3896 GCA_039930325.1 Saprospiraceae bacterium | reverse complement strand
GAAGGCAGTGCTGCAAAAAATTTTGATGCCCTGCATACCCTGATCGGCTCGCATCCAGATTACGTTATGTTTTGTTCTGACGATAAACATCCCGATGACCTCCTCCTTGGACATATCAACCAGCTAGTCAAAAGGGCACTGAATCTTGGGTATGATTTATTCAACATACTTCAGATCGCCTGCATCAACCCAATCAAACATTATCAACTTACCACCGGGCAAATGTGCAAAGGTGATCCTGCAGATCTCATTCTTGTGAAAGATCTTTCATCCTTTGATGTACTTTCTACATGGATTGATGGCAGACAGGTTTTTGACGGTCTCGAGGTTCATTTGCCTGATGTCGATATACCCGTGATCAATTCTTTTGGAATTACAATATTTAAAAAAGAAGATCTCACGCTGAATCTCATTTCAGGAAATGCAAAAATTATTATAGCTATCAATGGTTCGCTTCTCACCGGCCAGGAAGAAATGAAAATGAGTGAAGGTGTTTTTGAAAGTGATATTGAAAGGGACATTCTGAAATTTGTTGTGGTCAACAGATATTCGACTGCTATACCGGCTATTGCGTTGATCAAGGGGTTTGGTTTAAAAAAGGGAGCTATTGCATCAAGCGTTGCCCATGATTCACATAACATTGTAGCGGTTGGAACGAAAGATGAAGATTTATATTCATGCATTGATGCGATCATTCGTCACAAAGGAGGTGTCGCTGCAGCGGAAATGGATGACATACATATTTTGCCATTACCCATTGGGGGCCTGATGAGTAGTGATACGGCCGAAACCGTGGGAGCAAAGTATGAGTTGATGGATCATTTTGTAAAATCATCGCTTGGCAGCACACTTACTTCTCCGTTCATGACCTTGTCTTTCATGGCATTGCTGGTGATACCTTCTTTAAAATTAAGTGACAAAGGAGTATTCAACGGAACCACATTTGAATTTGTACCACTTCAGTAATTTTATTTAAACTAAATTCACCTGAATGTTATCAGTAGGCTGTCTCACTATGTAACCAATTATTTCCTCATACACACAAAACCAACTATGAAAAAGTCTCTTCTTTTCTTGCTCTTTTTTCCTTTGTTTGGATTCGCACAAACTCCGGAATACCTCATGTTCGAGATCACCTCGTTAAATGTCAGTCCTGCAAATGTTCCCATGGTGGAAGCGGCCATGGGTGCTCACAACAAAAAGTACCATGCTTCCGGTGCATATGGAGTTCGTGTCTATACAGTTCAAAACGGCTCGCACACGGGACAATACAAATGGGTCATGGGTCCTGGCACATGGAGTGGCCTGGATTCAAGGCCTTCCGATGCGTTGCATGATATGGACTGGGGAACAAACGTCGCGAGGAACCTTGAACCTGGCACAATGACCGAATACATCCGTTTTGACAACAAATTGTCAAGGTTTCCGTCCGACTTTAATGTCAACAGGCTTTATGTCCGATATGTGGATGTGGCAAGAGGCAAAATGGATAAAGCCAAAGAGCTTCTGGGTAAAGTGCTGAAAGTGTACGCGGATAAAATTCCCGGGGAAACCTACGGTGTCTATTACAATGAAGTGCCAAGTTCAAGTGATGGAAGGGATATTACGATTGTGTCTTTTTTTGATAAATATTCATGGATGTCCACGGATGATGGCTTTGATGCCAAATTTGAAGAGGTTTATGGAAAAGGAAGCATGGCTACCTTCTGGAATGAATGGATGGGCGCGACAGTGGGCCAGGAAAATGAAATCTGGGAATATGATGCCGATCTTAGCGGCCTAAGTGCTGAAGTGAAAGCTGCTGAAAGGAAATAACTAATTATCAATCTCAACCATAAGAGGCCGCCTCAATTAACTTTGAGACGGCCTTCTTTAAATAACGGACCAACCTTGCCTTGTTCCGCCTGATGCTGGGACAACACATGTATTGTCCTGCCTGATGTTGGGACAACACATGTCCTGCCTGATGCTGGGACAACACATGTGTTGTCCCAACAAGGATTCCCACCCGATTGAACTCATTGTTCCAAAAATGGTTAATACCTTTATATTTCACATCCCTCACAATCAAAAATATGTCAGAAGATAAAAATCAACCCAACCAGTTAAATATTGAGTTACCTGAAGAGATTGCAGAAGGCATTTATGCTAATCTTGCGATTATCTCACATTCACATTCCGAATTTGTAGTCGATTTCATCCGCATGATGCCTAATGTGCCAAAAGCCAAGGTGAAAGCGCGCATTGTCCTCACTCCACAGCATGCCAAAAGACTGATGAAGGCCCTGGCAGACAATATCAAAAAATTTGAAGCCCAATTCGGCGCCATTGACGAATCAGATCAGAATGTCTCTTTTCCTCCTATGAGCTTTAATACACCGAAAGCGCAGGCTTAAAAAAGCATGGGGCATGTCGAGCGCAGCGAAGATCCCGCCATCACTTGTGATGATGCGGGAGGGCATGGGGCATGAAACATAGAGAAGTAAGTTTGGTTCAAGATTTTGTCAAGACAAAATTTTTCTTGCTGTCAAGCATGAAGAAAATCTCCCCCTTCTGAAGGGGGCCGGGGGGATGTAAGCACAATCTTCCTCCATTTCTTACACTCTTACGCTCTTAGCTTCTTACGTTGCCTCACATAAAAAGATCCCTCTGTATTGGCTTATATGGAACACCTAAATGCTGAAAAGCTTTAGGCGTGGCTTCCCTTCCTCTCGGAGTGCGCTGAATAAATCCTTCCATGACAAGGAAAGGCTCATATACTTCTTCAATGGTACCCGGGTCCTCTCCTACTGCTGTGGCAATAGTGGTAATCCCTACAGGCCCTCCATTGAATTTGTGTATGATGGACGAAAGAATCCTGTTGTCCATTTCATCCAATCCATATTCATCCACCTTTAGTGCATTGAGACCATGAATAGCTATCTCTTCATCGATCGTGCCATTGCCTTTGATCTGTGCAAAATCCCTGATCCTCCGAAGCAGTGCATTTGCGATACGCGGAGTTCCCCGTGAACGTGATGCCAATGCATGCTTACCCTTTTCTGTCAACGGAACTTCAAGTATACCTGCAGAGCGAGCTATGATTTTTTCTAATGTTTCAACATTATAATAATCAAGATGAAAATTGATCCCAAATCTTGCGCGCATGGGCGCGGAAATCAACCCAAGCCTTGTGGTGGCTCCGACAAGCGTGAAAGGCTGAAGATTGATTTGCACAGATCGTGCACTCGGTCCGCTGTCGATCATGATGTCAATTCGATAATCTTCCATGGCTGAATAGAGATATTCTTCAACTACAGTATTCAGCCTGTGTATCTCATCGATAAAAAGAACGTCCCCTTCCTGTAGATTCGTGAGCAGGCCTGCGAGGTCACCAGGTTTTTCAATCACAGGTCCTGAGGTCATGCGCAGATTGGCACCGAGTTCTGAAGCTATGATATGTGAAAGTGTCGTTTTGCCAAGTCCGGGAGGGCCATGGAGAAGTACATGATCGAGAGCTTCCTTTCTCTGCCGTGCAGCCTGAATGAAAACAAAAAGATTTTCGACGATATCTTCCTGCCCGGCAAACTCGGTCAGCCCCTTCGGCCGCAGGGCTTTCTCGACCTGCTTTTCCTGGGGGGAAAGGTGCTCATCGCCTGGCTCAATGACTGGGTTGCGCATGTCAGGCTAAGGTATTGAAAAATAGGAACCCCATCCTTAGGCCAGAATTTCTAATTTTGCGCCTCATTTAAACGCTTGCCATTACAATGAACGGATCCAAAATCACTATGTCCCAGGCCGGTATCCAGGTACCTGCTGACCCAATCATACCTTTTATCGAAGGAGACGGCACCGGAGCCGACATCTGGGCTTCCTCTGTACGGGTCTTCGATGCCGCTGTTGCCAAAGCTTTCGAT
>JBDSPM010000335.1:0-5469 GCA_039930325.1 Saprospiraceae bacterium | reverse complement strand
GACCTGACACCTCCTGTGGCAATTTGCGACGCGCATACAGTAGTTGCACTAACTTTAGGAGGGCCATTTGGCTTAACAAAGGTTCCCGCTTCCGTATTCGATGATGGAAGCTACGATGCTTGTGGACCTGTTACTTTCCTGGCAAGAAGAATGACATCCTGCCTGGCGTTTGACTGGACCACTGGAGGTGCTGGTGTTGATGATATTCCTGATGGGTATGTCACCAGTGTGGATCAAGGTATTGTATTGCGTCCAAAAGTTCCATTCGCTTGTTGCGATGCAGGAGCAGGACCTATCATGGTTCAGCTTGAAGTTAGGGATGCCTCTGGCAATGTGAATTATTGCATGGTGGAAGTCATCGTTCAGGATAAAATACCTCCGGTGATCTTCTGTCCTTCAGATATTACGATTAGCTGTGATTATCCAATCAATATTGATAATCTCAGCGAATTCGGAACGGTAGTAATTGGCTCAGGCAATACAAATCCATTCTGTATCTACGATCCTACAAATAAATTTGCCAATATAAATGATTTCGTATGTGGTGTGGACGGATATGTGGTAGACAATTGCGGTGTAACTGTTACCGAAGCTGATTTTCCAGACATTGATCAGTGTGGTATAGGTAGTATCATACGACGATTCACAGCTACCGATGCTAATGGCTCTGTGTTCTGCGATCAAAGGATCACTGTGATCAATTTTGATCCGCTTACCATAGATGACATTGACTGGCCAGATGATTATCACGCTGTTGAATGCAGCGCAGGAACTGATCCGAATGATTTGCCTCCACCGTATGACAGGCCTATCATAGATGAAGATCATTGTGATCTGGTGGGTATCAATTTTGAAGACCAGGTTTTCGAAATCGCTGATGGCGCTTGCTTCAAAATACTCCGGACATGGACCATCATCGAATGGTGCCTTTATGGTCAAATGGGTGGATTGGTACCAAACGTCAATTACTTTGTACATACACAAGTCATACGTGTCATCAATCAGTTTGGCCCTGTATTTTTAACAGACCAGCCTACGATAGACCAGTGTAACAATTTTGATTGTGATGGAATAACACTTAACCTGAACCAGCGAGCTACCGATGATTGCACTCCTGACAATTTACTTCAGTGGTGTTACGGCATAGATCTAAACAATAACGGGTCTATAGATATAGGACCAATATGCGGATTCGGCCCTGAAATAAATTTTACAAGGACCTTCCCTCTTGGAATCCATAGAGTGGTTTATTCATTCGAGGATCGTTGCGGCAATCGTACGGTGCGAGAGCAGTTCATAAACCTTCTGTCATGTAAAGCACCTGTTCCGGTCTGTATCAATGGATTGTCCGCTAGTCTGATGCCGGTCGATACGGATGGAGATGGTCAGCCTGATTTTGGCATGATCACCATATGGGCATCCGACTTTAATGCAAGTAGTTATCATCCATGCGGATTTCCTTTTACCTTATCCTTATCACCGGATACAACTGTAAAAAGCATCACGTTTGATTGCAATGATGTAGGTGTCGGACAAATTCCTGTCAATCTGTATGTGACAGATCATCATGGTAACCAGGCGTACTGTACCACATACATCATCATCCAGGATAATCTTGGATCATGTCCTATAGGCGGAGGTCTTACTGGCACGATTACGGGAAATGTAAGTACAGAGACTTCTGACAATGTCCTGGATGTAAAAGTCCAGGTAAGCGGTTCTACACTTCTGCCTATCAGCACGAATCAGTCAGGAATCTATACATTCCCTGCAATGCCTGTAGGTGGTAATTATGTAATAGAACCGGACAAGAATAATGATTTCAAGAATGGAGTCTCTACGCTTGACCTGGTCCATATACAAAAGCACCTCCTGGGTATCAAGAAACTTGAAAGTCCATATAAGATGATCGCAGCTGATGCAAATAATTCTCAATCCATCACTGCTATTGACCTTATTGAACTTAGAAAATTGATTCTTGGTATTTTTAGTGTATTACCAAATAATTCAAGTTGGAGGTTTGTAGATAAGGATTATGTATTCCCTGATCCATTCAACCCATGGGAGCAAGTATGGCCTGAAAGTGTAACGCTTAATCCACTTTCACTGGGCATGAATCATGCTGACTTCTACGGAATCAAAATCGGTGACGTCAACAATACTGTAAAAGCAAATGCACAAACCCTTCTGCCAAGAGGCTCAGGTGAGGTGTTGCATCTTGTGATTGATGACCGCCAGGTTTCAATCGGTGAAACTTTTGAGGTCCCTGTTTATGCAGGCACTTCTAATAATCTTGAAGGAATGCAGTTCACTTTTGATATGAATTCAGGATTGGAAGTAACCGATGTGAAGAGTGGGATTATGGATGTAACTTCTGACAACTTTGCATGGCTTGACAATCGTAAACTGAGTGCAAGCTGGAACAAAGCTGAAGGGATCAATATAGATCCGACAAAACCATTATTTACTCTGGTACTCCATGCCGGAAGTAATACAAAGTTGAGTCAATCTATTACGATCGTTTCATCACCGACAGCTCCTGAAGCCTATTCATCAGATAACACAATATTAGACCTGGGACTTACCTTCCGGGGTGCTGATATTTACTCTTTTGAATTGCTGCAGAATGAACCTAACCCTTTCAGCGGCAACACGCAGATTGGGTATGTGATACCTTCTAGTGGAGAAGTAACACTGAAAGTGTTCGATCTCGCCGGGAGGGCATTATTTACTGAAACTGTTCATGGAGTGAAAGGCCTGAATACATTAGAGATCAGTAAGGAGCAGGTCAACGCTCAGGGGCTGATGTACTATCAGGTACAATTCCAGGGCTTTACTGCTACAAAGAAGATGATGATTCTCTGATAAGAGAAAATTCATCTCCCTATACGAATTACTGTTTTTGGGATGGGACCCCTCTTCACGCAAGTGGAGGGGGTTCTTTTTTTTTGGGAAGATGGGCTGAAGGCAAATAGGATAAAAATGCCGGATGACTCTATCTTTGCATCTGTATGGGCAGGATAATGGGCATCGACTATGGACTCAGACGGACAGGAATTTCTGTCACTGATCCACTGAAGATCATCGTGCAAGGTTTGGAAACAAAGAAAACAGAAGAAGTCATGAGCTTTATTCTGGATTATTCCAGTAGGGAATCAATTGATTTCTTTGTTGTTGGATATCCTTTCCTGGATGGGAACTGGGGTAATGTTAATTTCAGAAAGAAGCTTGATGATTTTATCAGTGAATTAAAAAAGGCCTTCCCTGCTAAACAGGTTGAACTTCAGGACGAGAGATACTCTTCAATGCAAGCCAGGGAAATAATACATCAACGTGGATTGAAAAAAAATAAACGAGAGGATAAGGCATTGCTGGATCAAACCAGCGCAGTCATCATTCTTCAGGAATACCTAGGACATATATGATACTACCGATTTATGCATATGGCCAGCCGGTGCTGCGAAAGAAATCATTACCGATTCCAAAGGAATACGCCGGATTGACTGAACTGATAAATAACATGTGGGAAACCATGTACAGCGCGAAAGGAGTAGGCCTTGCCGCTCCTCAGGTTGGATTTGATATCCGCCTTTTTGTGATTGACACCACTCAGCTGGACAAAAAAGAATTGACTGTCAGGGGAATAAAAATGGTTTTTATCAATGCTGAGCTCATTGATGAATCAGGAGAGCCCTGGCTGTATGAAGAAGGGTGCCTGAGCATTCCTGATATTCATGTCGAGATAGAACGAAATCCTAACATCCGGCTTAAATACATGGATGATCAATGGAATGAACATGTTGAAACATTTGAAAGTGTCAATGCGCGAGTTATCCAGCATGAGTATGATCACATCAATGGAATCTTATTTATCGATCGTATGAAACCGCTGAAGCGGAGAATGATCAATCGAAAGCTGGATAAAATCAAGAAGGGAGAAATCGAAACAAAGCATCCAATGCGATTTGTAAAAATCTAAAATGAACTCGTAATCTAATTTTATTTTCTACCAAAATCAGCAGCTATTTCCCCCCAATTTTCTGTATCCCATTTTAGAACAGGATTTTTCCATGTATTTGTCTTCAGCCAGGTTTCGGCTCGCGACATCATTTCAAAAAGCTGCGCATTTGTTTTATCCGCCTTCAATTTCGTATTTGCTTTTTTCTTTTTTACCCAGGACAATGCTGTTTTTGAATCCGTATAAATGATCGTTTTCGCATCATTTCTTTTTGCTAAAAGAGCAAGCGCATGTACGATAGCCAAAAATTCCCCAATGTTATTCGTGCCGTTTTTTGCCGGGCCGAAATGAAATAATTCTGTTTTATCATTAGTCCATACTCCCCTGTATTCCATGGCGCCAGGGTTCCCGCTACATGCTGCATCAACGCTTATACTTTCCCTGATGTAGTCAGTTTTTTCTGAGGATGAAACCGTTCTTTTATTTGTGGCATATAATCTTTTTATTTCAGGCGGTGTTCCATAAGCTTCTTCTGCCTCAATCCGGGAATCAAAGGATTTATAAATTGCACCCGGGAAATTTTTAACTTCTGCCTGGCATTTTTCCCAGGACGAATAAATGCCCGGGTTTTGGCCATGCCAAACCACATAGAATTTTTGTTTTTTTTGACTCATTGACTTGTAATATTAATGGAAACATTGCAAATGAATTGGATCGACACGCATTGTCATCTTTATGCTGCCGAATTTGGACCTGATCAGTCGGCAATGATCAGGCGTGCTTTGGACAATCATGTCAATCAAATGATGCTTCCAAATATAGACGTGGAAAGCATCCCTGCCATGTTAGCTTTGCACCAACTTTTCCCTGACCATTGCAAGCCAATGATGGGCCTGCATCCATGCTCGGTAGAGGACAATTATCAGGAAGTCTTGTCAAAAATGAAAAATGAATTGCACAAAGGAGGATATTCTGGTATTGGTGAAACTGGTGTAGACCTGTACTGGGAAACCAAAACCAAGACTATGCAGATCGAAGCTTTTGAAGAGCAAATAGAGTGGGCCAAAGAATTTGATTTACCGGTCATCATACATTCACGTGAATCGCTGGACCTGAATATTGATATCATTAAAAATCACCAGGATGGAAACCTGAAAGGAATATTTCATTGTTTTGGTGGTGACTATTCGCAAGCCATGCGTATTTATGAGCTAGGATTTAAAATCGGAATTGGGGGAGTTATCACATTCAAGAAATCTGAGCTGGGGGAAGTATTGCCAAAAATTCCAATAGAGATGATTGTTTTAGAAACGGATGCTCCTTATCTCGCTCCGGTGCCTTACCGGGGTAAGCGCAATGAATCTTCCTATATTTTGTTAATTGCTGAAAAGGTTGCTTCATGCCTTAGCTTATCCATGGAAGAAGTATCCGGACTGACGACACGGAATGCTGAGGCCGTATATGGAAAGAAGGTTTAAATTTGCACTCCTGTTTCGAAGTCCGGCAAGTAT
>JBDSPM010000334.1:0-2966 GCA_039930325.1 Saprospiraceae bacterium | reverse complement strand
TAAACGTTAAATCTAAAATGCATGACATCCCCATCCTGCACCACATATTCTTTTCCTTCTACACCCATTTTGCCGGCTTCTTTTACCGCTGCTTCAGAGCCCAGTCGAAGGTAGTCCGCATATTTAATTACTTCGGCACGAATAAATCCCTTTTCAAAATCCGTATGGATGACGCCTGCTGCCTGGGGAGCTTTACTTCCTTTTCGAACAGTCCATGCACGAACTTCTTTTTCCCCTGCCGTAAAGTATGTGATCAGGTGAAGGAGATCATAAGCTGCACGAATGACGCGATTGACACCAGGCTCTTCAAGTCCAAGATCTTTTACAAACTCCATTCTCTCTTCATACGTATCGAGAGCTGCAATATCAGATTCAATAGCCGCGCTGATGCAAATCAAGCCGGCGCCTTCTGAAGCAACTGCTTTCTTAAGGTCTTCAGAATAGTGATTACCATTCACTGACGAACCTTCATCTACATTGCAGACATAAAGAACAGGTTTTGCAGTCAGGAGCATCATGTCTCTCATCACCTCAGCGAACATATCAGGCACTTCAAAGCTCCTCGCTTGTTTACCTGCAAGCAGATGATTCTTAAGATTGGTCAGCCATGTCACTAATTCTACATCCTCGCGCTTTCCTGTCTTGGCGGCTTTTGAAGCTTTGTCCACTCTTTTTTCAACTGACTCTAGATCTTTAAGGCCCAGTTCGATGTCAATAATTTCTTTATCTCGAACCGGTGATATGCTACCATCCACATGAACGACATTGTCATCATCGAAGCATCGCACGACATGCACAATAGCGTCCACCTCCCGAATATTAGCCAGGAATTGATTGCCAAGACCCTCACCTTTCGATGCACCTTTAATAAGACCTGCGATGTCAAGAATATCAACAGTCGTAGGTACAAGCTTTTGAGGATTAACTAAACGGGCCAGTTCATCTAACCGGGGATCTGGTACTGTGATGACACCGATGTTAGGTTCCTTAGTTGCAAATGGATAATTAGCAGCAAGGGCTCCGGCCGACGTGAGGGCATTAAACAAAGTAGATTTGCCCACGTTAGGTAAACCAACAATACCACATTTCAGTCCCATAAAGTATACTATTTGATGATGCTATTTATTTGAGGGCGCAAAGATAGCAAGATCCCTCTCTACGATTAGGATACACTATGAATTATCTCGCGCATGCGCTTTTATCGCCTGAAGATCCACAAATTCTGATGGGCAATTTATGGGGCGATATCCTTAAACCTAAGGATTATTCATTACTTACTCCAGGTGTCAATAAAGGTATCGTACTACACAGGCTGATAGATGCATTCACGGACCATCATGCAGGAGTAGATGAGATCAACAAGCTACTCAGGCCTTACCAGGGAAAATATACTCCAGTCGTCTCCGATGTGTTGATGGATTATATGCTAAGCAAATACTGGAAGGCATTTCATCCTAAATCACTTGATAATTTCTGTGATAAAAAATATAAGGTAGTCACAAAACATTTAAAAATCATTCCTGAAAGATTACATCCTCGCATCCACAGGATGATCGGTCATCGCTGGCTTGAATCCTGTAAAGATGAAACACGGATGGAACAAACTTTTCTCATGCTGAGCCGGAGGGCTTCTTTCCAAAATAAAATTCCGGAAGCTATGGTTCCTTATCAATTGTATACAAGGGAAATGGATAAGATCTTTCTTAGTTTTTTTGACGAGCTGAGATTGTATATATCAACCCTCAAAATGTAAGCTCAACGTTAGCGTTCTCGACAATACTTTTTCTAGCACAGTGGATTGGGTCAACTTGTTATTATAAATAAGAATATTGCCAATGCCTTGTGAAAATTTAATCTCAGGCGAGAAAATAAAAAATGGAAAAAAGAACTGGGCACCTGCTCCGACTTCAACTGAAAAATCATGTGGGGAAATACGTATGATCCTGTTGGCCTGCTCCTTTCGAATGCGGGCATTGGACGCCACATCATACGTATATTTAGCTCCTGCCAGGACAAACATTCTCATGTCGTGGAAAGGCTCTGATTTAAACCGGACCTGTAACGGCGCCTGTACGAGAACACCTTCAATGCTTTTCACATCTTCGATCTGATCTTGTGTGCTGACGTAGAAAAATTTTCTTCCTACAAATGAGAAGCCGGGTAAAAAACGGAAGTCAAAATAATCACCAAGCTTCATGTTCGTCACCATTGAAACGTTCAAGCCGGGACCACCTAACCCTTCTGTGATGTTGAAGCTGTCATTGAGAATAAATTTTTTGGATTCCTGAAGCTGAAAATTCGAGTGGTTATAACCAAATGTCAATCCAAAATAATAGGCCTTGTCCTGGAACTTCCTGAAATTAATATTGCCCTTACTCACCTGTGCTCCGGCATGATCAGAAACCAGGCTGATAAAGGAAATGATTAAGATTTGTATGCCAAGTAGATAGCGCATATTCCTGCTGATAATGATTTGAAAACAGGCCTTTCAAATCCGGCTTTGATCAATTCAGTATTGAACGCATCAAAATCGGGGAATGCCTGAACTGACTCATAAAGATATTTGTAAGCTCTCCGGTCGCCTGAAGCCCATGACCCTATTAACGGCAGGAGATGCCTGAAATATATGTCAAACAGCTGCCTGAAAGGAAATATCCGGGGCTTTGTAAACTCCAAAACAACAATCGGGGCACCCGGCTTCAGTACACGGTTCATTTCTTTAAGTCCACCTGACAAGTCGGCAAAATTCCTGACTCCAAAAGCTACCATTACAGCATCGAACCTATTTGAATCAAATAAAAGGTGCTCTGCATCGCCCTTTGAAAATTCGATGGACCCTTTAATCTCTTTTCCTTTTCCGGCTAATCTCTTTCGTGCCACGTCAAGCATGCCTCCTGACAAATCAACAGCTTTTATTGACGTTGGGCTTAAAATCTTGTCTGCCATGAAAGCCATGTCACCTGTTC
>JBDSPM010000333.1:0-4551 GCA_039930325.1 Saprospiraceae bacterium | reverse complement strand
ACACATTCCGCAACTCAGCAATTAATTTCTCAAGACTGGCTTTAGCATCACCAAAAAGCATCCTTGTTTTTCGGTCATAGAATAATTCATTTTCAATCCCGGCATAGCCTTTAGCCATACTGCGCTTCATGACAATGATATTTTTTGCTGTATTGGCTTTAATAATGGGCATACCATAGATTGGAGACGTAGAATCGGTTTCAGCAGCAGGATTGACGACGTCATTTGCGCCGATGACGATGACCACATCAGTATTCTGAAGCTGCGGATTGATCTCGTCCATTTCTTTCAGCTTTTCATATGGCACGTCTGCTTCGGCAAGCAATACATTCATGTGTCCGGGCATCCGGCCGGCAACAGGATGAATCGCATAATTCACTTCAACACCTTTTTGCTCAAGCATTTTTTCAAATTCATGACAGGTATGCTGAGCTTGTGCTACTGCAAGTCCATACCCCGGCACAATGACGATACGCTGAGCATATGCGCACATGATCGCTGTGTCTGTCACATTGATTTCGCTGATGGACATGCCCTCCATTGATTTTGAGCTCGGGCCGCTCGCGCTGAATGCACCACTGATGACATTCCACAGTGACCGGTTCATGGCTTTACACATGAGGACTGTCAGGATCGTTCCCGCGCTTCCTACCAGGATACCGCCTGTGAGCATGACCTGGTTGTCATACAAAAATCCGCCAAGGGCTGCTGCAATACCTGTGAATGAATTCAACAAGGATATCACCACCGGCATATCAGCGCCACCGATTGGCAATACGAACAGGATACCATATACCAGAGAAGCTCCGAATACAACCCATACGAATACATCACCCCATGCAGGGATAAATGAAACCGCAACGATCAATGCAAGTATGCCGAATACAATCGTATTGTTCGTAACCTGCTGGACTTTGCTTCCATAATCTTTTATTTTTCCCTCCAGCTTTCCGAAAGCGATCATACTTCCTGCAAATGAAACTGTCCCGATCATCAGGCTCAGAAATATAATAAAGCGATGACCGAATTCCTGGGGATGGTGTGTGTTCATTTCCACAATTGATATCAGCGCGGCACATGCGCCACCCATACCATTGAACATCGAAACCATCTGCGGCATGGCAGTCATCTTCACGCGCATGGCAGCTGCATACCCTACAATGGTACCTATCAGAATAGCACCGAAAATGAATGGAAGATTTCCAATGCGTGAAATGGATCCAGTTTCAGGATCAACATTCTCATGCAGCAGGATCGTTCCCACGATCGCTATGACCATCCCTAAGGCAGCAAACAGGTTTCCCTTTTTTGCAGTGTCGGGTTTCGATAACATCTTCAATCCTACGATGAAGGAGATGCTGCCGAAGAGGTAACAAATTTTTAGTAAATCAATATTGGACATAAAAGGATGTGAGATGTGAGAAGTGGGATGTGAGATACGGAACTATTTCTTTTTCTTAAACATCTGAAGCATGCGATTCGTAACGACGAATCCCCCGACCACATTTAATGTACCCAATACTACCGCCAGAAAGCCCAGTGTCAGTGCGAGATAATTGTCAGGAGAAGCATGACCCATGACGATGATGCTTCCGATGATCACGACGCCGTGTATGGCATTAGCTCCACTCATCAGTGGTGTATGCAGAATGGCGGGCACATTACTGATCACTTCGATGCCCAGGAATATGGCCAATAAAAGGATATAGCAAATATCCCAGATGTCGAGTGAAGTCAGAAAGCCCTGAACTACAGTAATTAAGATCATACTACGCGTTTAAATTCTCTTATTTAAGTGGTCAGCAAATGTAGAGAAATCTTTGTGAGTTGTCAGTTGTCAGTTTTTATAATTGCCACGGCTTTTAAGCCGTGGATAAGGAGCTAAATCACCCGGCTTAAGCCATCATTGAGAAATCGGTTTTAATTCTGCTATCTAGTCTGACATCGAGAGTAACAAACACTCCTGTTCAAATTTAATTACCTGCAAGATTGTATATTCACTCTTCACCTGACAATTTCAACCTCGATCATGAACAAAGTAAATATCTCAGAAAAGCTGAATCTCATCCATGACTACTGGAATCCCCGCATCGCCGGCGAATTGAATGGCCAGATGGTGAAGCTCGTCAAATTCAAAGGAGAATTTGTCTGGCATAAGCATGATGATGAGGATGAAATGTTTCTGGTGCTGGAGGGAGAATTCAATATGGAATTACGTGACAAAACAATAGTCATCAGGGAAAATGAATTTATCATCATTCCCCGTGGGGTCGAGCACAGGCCGGTAGCGCCAAATGAAGTATCGGTGATGTTATTTGAACCTGCAACGACGTTGAATACCGGTGACACCAGGAATGCCATGACAAGAGAAACTCTGGAAAAAATATGAAGCCCACTTCCTTCTCGCTTTGAGATGTGTAAATTTAGGTTGACAAGCACTTTGTTAATCTTAATTCTGCCACGCATCAAAACGAAATTCATTCTATTATTTACCTTCCTTGCCTCGCTGCGTGTTGCTGCCCAACACGAAAATATTTCCTTCGAGCACTTCACAAATGACAATGGCCTTTCTTCGCCCGTGACCATTATTGCCCAGGACCATTACGGCTTTCTTTGGCTGGGTACCACAGATGGGCTCAATCGTTTTGACGGGAGGAATTTTATCGTGTACAGAAATATTCCGGGGGACACTACTTCACTGACCAATAATATCATCAATGCGATTTGCATAGACAGCTCGGGGCGTGTCTGGGTTGCCACAAATGGCGGTCTTTGTTACTACAATTTTTCCAACAACTCATTTCACCAGATAGCGTTTAATGATACGATTGAAAAAATAGATCGTCACAGAGTTCATGCTACCACTACGTCCCACGATGGAGGTATTTGGTTTGCCACAAAAACTCATTTGCATAAATGGGCTAAGGACCGGTCGGTTAAAACGTTTTCCTTACCATTTAATCAAAACCTCTCCATTCGGTATTTATTCGAGAACGATGACGGCCTTTTATGGATAGGCACCAACGATGCATTGATGGTATTCAATGAAGATCAAAAAATTTTGGTGAAAACGAAAATTAATTCACCATTTTCTACGGAGAAAAAACTGGGTGTAACCGTTCATCCTATCCTTCACTATGATGACTATCATTTGCTGATCGGGTCCTGGTATGCGGGTTTACAAAAAGTTGCACTCATCAATGACAGTATTTACACAGAGCGATATACGGATGCGGAGGGCTCTGATTCAAGAAAGCATATCGTCACTGGAATCGCGAAAGGTCAGTCCGGTACATGGTGGATAGGCACTTATGGAACAGGTCTTTCCCTATTTGATTCCCGCACAGGCAACTTTTCAGATCATTTTCAGCATAACGCTTCTGATAGCAAGAGTCTCAGTGATGATTATGTCAATACCGTATTTATCGATGCCTCCGGTATCCTCTGGATAGGCACTTCTTCCGGCCTGGATAAGTACGATATGCTTACACAGCAATTTAAAACTATTTCTATTCCCGCCAGCCCTGATGAATTTTCAGTTTATCGTCTTCCTTATACGATCACAGAGGATATCAGGAATCCGAAGTATTTGTGGATTTGCGTTGGTGGCGCAGGTTTGTTTCATTTCAACACGCTGACCAGGGAATTCACACTGTATCATCATGATGAAAAAGATCCAAAATCTTTACCGGACAATACGGTCTATACATTGTATTACGATCACTCCGGAAAAATATGGGTTGGCTCAAGAACTGGTTTATACTTGTTTGAGGAGGAACAGGGAATATTTGAGCTCCCTCCCGGTGCTTTCAATACTATGCCCGGTGGGACGCATATCATCATCGAAGACAAAAACAATGTCATGTGGTTTGCCACCTATTCCGGCGGAGTTTATTCGTATGATGAAAAGCAAAAAAAATTGACCGCCTACACCTATGATGAAAAAAATCCAAATTCACTTCCGGACAACCGGGTTTTCAGTATGATGGAAGATCACCGTGGCCTGATCTGGTTAGGGACGCAAAACAAGGGATTGTGCTTCCTCGATCCGACGAGCGGTCGATTCACTTTTTTTGAACATGACAAAAAAGACCCCGCATCCATTCCTGACAACGGTATCTATGATGTTTTCGAAGACGTGCAACATCATCTCTGGATAGCCACAGAGAATGGATTTGCCGAAATGGATGAGGAGCACCATATCATCAAAAATTATTCTGTCAATGATGGCCTCTGTAACTCTGATATATTTTCAATCACGGCTGATCATCAACATCATCTTTGGCTAACTACAAATAATGGAATCAGTAAATATGACCCGGAAAATCACATCTTCAAAAATTATTTTATCCATGACGGACTTCCGTCCAACAGCATTACAGGCTCCGTATGCTGCGCACAAGACGGAACATTATATTTCGGCACTTCAGGAATGATCACGTTTTGTAAACCTGAACGAATGAAAATGAACCGGCGGGTTCCTCCTGTGGTCATTACAAATTTTAAAATATTTGATCGGCAGGCGCCAGTGATGCGGAATGGCGAAATGCT
>JBDSPM010000332.1:0-5273 GCA_039930325.1 Saprospiraceae bacterium | reverse complement strand
ATCATTGCTTGCAGGATATGTCTATTGGATCAGAATTGTTCTTTCTGAAAAAGCAACCACAAAACCAATTCTTAATTTATTTCGCTTGCGTGTTTCTACCACGCCATTGACCAAGACCTCTCCATTTTCAATCCTGAGATTGGCTTCACCTCCTGTGTCCACCATTTTAGTCAGTTTCAATAGTTTATTGAGTTCGATGTATTCTTTTCCATCGAGATTAAATTCTTCCATACCCAGAACGCCTGTGAACAAAATGATTGATAACGATTGCGATTAAGGTGTCAGGAATTGAACCTGTCTGCTTTGTTGAGATACGAAATGATACCTACGACGCTCACAACGATGAGAACCCAAAGTATAATCCCGCAAATGATGAGGAGCTTCTCTGCTCCCATGTGTATAGAAAATAAGGCAACCATATGCATTGATGAATTTTGGAGAATAATTTACTAATGTGAAAATAAGCAATTAAGGCGAAATGTTTCAGGGATTAAACGATTAAATGAGTAGACGATTAGATGATGGCAGTAAGATTCGGAATCAACCAATCATTTAAGTGATAGGTGAGCTGCCTTTAATCAGCAAAGTCAATTCTCAAATTACTCAATGTTCAATAATCAACAATTTATTAATTACTTTTTCATTGGATAATACCCTTATGAAATAAGCTCCATCAGGAAGCCAGGCCAAATCTAGCATAGTAGAAAAATTCAATTTTCCTAAAGACTCTCCTGACAACGAAAAAATCTCTACCTGTTCAGGTTCCTTTGAAAATGCACATTCAATATTAACCATTCCAGAGGAAGGATTGGGATACAGAATAAGGGCGACATGTTCAGGAGCATTTTCAACAGATGTAGAATACGCTGCTTCCACATTATCCACCAGGAAAATCGAATAGCCATCCTCTTCCTCGTCCCAATTATCAAGATTTCCTTTGGCTACAAATTGGATAGTCAGAGAATCATATGCCTGAATCCATTCGCTTTGAATTAATATCGAAGAAGAGTGAAACACTGGGTCTTCAAGCGCTAAACTATCAGTGTATAAAATTGTCCCAGACTGGCTTAAAATATTAATTACACACCTTCCTAGCTGGAAAATACTGTCACACTTAGAATAAAAGTTAATTTTGGCTAAATGGTCAGTGGATATGGTTTGCATTAACTTTCCGGGTAGAAATGCATCAATACCTCTATACGCAGCACTTATTTTGGCGTGGAAGCCAGATGAATCTGCCTCTTTTGTTACAGGAGTGTTTGCTAATCCAAAAGGCTGATCATCATTATTCGTTTTCCAGCCTACAGGATTTTCAAAAGGCTGGCCACCGTATGAAATAAATTCCCAATTGTCGAATCCTGAATTTAAGATTTGAGATGAAGCAGAATAGACCTGAATCAAAATAAATAGTGTAAAAAGATACTTCATTAATTGGTTTCAAGGTGATTGGTGACCATGCTAATATAGCGCTTTAATTAATTTTGAATTGTCGTTTTACTTACCATATGGGTTATTGTGTATGGATTTTTCTGAAATGATTCCTGAATACACATGACGCAGCATTAAAACGGAGTAAAGGTTTTGCTGCACTTGACAAGCCAATGAATTGCTATTTTGCATTCAATGAAATTATTCTCTTACGCTTTCTTCATAGGAATTGGCTTGCTGGCCGGCTTGATCGGCTGTCACAAAGGATCTACACAGTCTCATGAAACAACACAAATAGCGTATTACCCTTCATCCAGACCTTGTGTCCGCTGGTGGTGGTTTGCAACCGATATCAAAAAACCGGATATCAAATACCAGTTGGACTGGGTAAAAGAGATGCATTTTGGTGGGGTAGAGATAGCATGGGTATATCCGTTGTACAGGTATCAGCAGATGTATGCCCAAAAGTATAGCCGCCATTATCCAAAGGATACATCTGCTCAGAAATGGCTCAGCCCTGAATGGTCGCAGGTCGTAGCATATGCAAAATCATATGCCGATTCGATCGGTCTGTCTTGTGATTTTACTTTCGGGAGCGCCTGGCCTGTAGCGGGAAGCAATATTGACAAGAAGCATTCTACACAGATTTATCGAGATACAACTTTTCGACAAGCACTCACATTCGCCTGGACATATCCGGATACGCAATGGGTTATAAATCACCTCGACAGCAGCGCCTTTTCTCTTTTCGCCACACCGGTCGGTGATGCTTTGCAGGTCGCACTGAAAGGCTCCAAATCTGCTCTCTTCACGGATTCCTGGGAGATAAAGCTTAATGCGAAAAACAAGATCTGGACTCCTGGTTTTGACACTACATTCCAAGAAAATTTCGGCTATGATATTATTCCATATATGGATGCAGGTCTCGATTCATTTCCTGATGTCCGCTATGACTATATGTTGCAGCTTGATGATTATATTACGAATGGTTTTTATAAACCTTATGTAAAAAAATGCAGACAGCTTGGTGCATGGTCCCGCGTTCAGTGTTTAGGTTCCCCGACAGATGTTATGACCACCTATTCTCTTGTGGATATTCCGGAATCAGAAGCTATGCTCAACAATCCAAATTATTCCAGGATCGTGAGCTCATCAGCTTGTCTTGCTTCGAAAAAATTGGTTTCCAGCGAAACTTTTACATGCATGTATGGATTTCCTGCCACGTATTTGCGACAGGAACAAACTGCTGATCTCAAAATGGTAGCAGATGCGCTGTTTGCTCAGGGAGTTAATCACCTTGTGTATCATGGTATGCCCTATAACCCCCGGGGCTCAGATACAACTGATTTTTTTGCAACCACCTATTTCGGGCCTGGCGGTAGCCTGACACCCGAATTACCTGCATTTAATTCTTATATCGAAAAAGTTTCAGGCCTGTTGGAAAAAGGGAGGACCTACACCGATGTAGCAGTGTATATTCCTTATGAAGATGCATTGATGAAAGGCGCTTATCCACAGGAACGGCAGCGTGTTTGGGTTTGGGGTGAATATGAATTAAGATATGTGTATCCTCCAGAAGAAGTTGAAGGCTATCATCCTTTATGGATCAATCGGCATTTTTTGGAAAAGGCCGTTTTTCAAAAGGGCAAAATGATCATTGGTGATGCACGATTTTCATTGCTTTATATCGATGTTGAATATATTGATATCAGATCGCTTAAAAGGATCCTCGAATTGGCAAGCCAGGGATTGCCGGTATGTTTAAAGCGTATGCCAAAACAACCAGGAAAAAAGAAGTCTTCAGAATATGGAGGTCTGCTCAGAAAATTAATTTCCTTACATAATGTTTCTGAAAATTTCGAAACCCTAATTGATCATCCTCCGCTTATCACTGGGGATAGCATTCCTGGTTATTGGTGCAAAGTGCAGGATAACGGTTCTTATTTATTGTTCCTAGCACAATGGCCATCGAAGGACCTGAAGTATTCGGTTTATTCAGGTCAGTCTTTTATGAAACAATCCCGGTTCAGTAAACTAAGGCTGACTATAAATGGAAACAGCAACACACAAAATTTTGAATTTAAACCCTATCAATCCATTTTGATTAGGATCAGTGCCGATGGACAAATGGAGCCTGTAGACATTACCTTTATCCCGAAGGATCCCATCATTCGCCCAAAAGAGCAACAGAAAACTTATTTCTAAGGAAGTATATTGAGCATTAAATGAGGATCGGTATCTAATAATGAAGTTTTTACTATTAATCTTCTACATTTCGCTTGGCCAAACTGCATTGTTAGCCAAAGACTATAACATCCTAGAGTTTGGAGCAAAGCCTGGTGGAAATTCATTAAACTCTTCTCAAATTCAATCAGCAATAGATGCAGCTTACAAGCATGGAGGTGGACGCGTTGTCATTCCGGCAGGAAGCTTTCTGTCAGGCAGCATTGTGTTAAAAACCGGAGTCGAATTGTATTTAATGAAAAATGCGATTCTGTTGGGAAGCACGGATCCTGCACATTATATCAGGCTTCATAGGTGGATGGCTCTGGTGATGGCAGATAGCCAGAACAATATCGCCATTACAGGACAGGGAACTATAAACGGCCAGGGTAGAAGGTTGGCGTTGAATATTGATAGCCTCTTTTATATCGGTCAGTTTGATAGTCTTCATTATGAGCTAGTCGAAAAGAGGCCCCGTGCAGATTGGAGGCCTCAGATTATTGAGTTCGTGAATTGTACAAATATTCTGGTCAGAGGAGTGTCCATCAAAAATGCAGCAAGTTGGGTACAGACGTATGACCAATGCAGTCATGTCACTCTTGATCACATCCGCGTAGAAAGTGATGCGTATTGGAACAATGATGGGATCGATATTCAGGATTGCAAGAATGTACGCATCACCCATTGTTTTGTTAATTCTGCGGATGATGGAATTTGCCTTAAATCCCAATCCGCATTACATTATTGCGATAGCATTTATATAGCTGACTGTACAATCCGTTCAAGTGCCAGCGCTATCAAATTTGGTACTGTTTCGCATGGTGGTTTTAAAAATGTAATGATCGAGAATATCAAAGTATATGATACTTTTCGTTCTGCGATAGCTATCGAATGCGTTGATGGGGGTACATTAGAAAATGTCATTGTCGATCATTTACGTGCTGTAAATACGGGGAATGCGATTTTTATCAGGTTAGGAAAAAGAAATCAATCACGAGATGCTGGTGAGTTGCGGAATGTAACTTTAAAAAACATCACGGTAAAGGTAGCGTCCGGACGACCGGATAATGCTTACGAAATAAGAGGCCCGGAACTGCCATTTTTCCATAACACATTTCCATCATCCATAACAGGTATCCCGGGTCATCGAGTGGAAAACGTACTACTCGAGAATATTAAAATTATTTATCCGGGGGAAGGCAATAATGGCCTGGCAAATATGCCGCTCTCAAGACTGGATGAAGTCTCAGAGAAAGAGACGGCTTATCCTGAGTTTTCTATGTTTGGCGAACTCCCGGCATGGGGTCTTTATCTGAGGCACGTGGACGGACTTGAAATGAAAAATGTAAAGCTCACGATTAAAAAAGCTGATTACCGGACTTCTGTGATCTTTGACGATGTAAAAAATCTTCAGCTGCTATCCATGATCATTTCAGGGGATAGAAAGCCTGCACCTGTTATTATTCACAATACTGAAATCATAAAAATGAATGAGAAGCAAATAGTATTGAAAATATAATCATGCGCAATCTTCGTTTGTTAATTTTAATGGTCATCATTGCTTTCGCGTTTTGCAGGCAATCGGAGCAGGTTATCCTTGAGGAACCTGAACGCCCTAAAAC
>JBDSPM010000331.1:0-3652 GCA_039930325.1 Saprospiraceae bacterium | reverse complement strand
CTGCGATGAGCTGAACATGCTCAGCCACCTGTGTCACAGCATAGAATACAAATATCTGGACCGTTCCTCATCTGCGATGAGCTGAACATGCTCAGCCACCTGTGTCAACATTTGAGTAAGTCTTTCGATTCTTCCTCCCTGATTGAGCGACAGCCGAAATCAAAAAGCAATAATCTTTGACGGTCGCTGAGCGGGAGCCGAAGCGATACGTCGCACGATCACTGAGATTCATTCGAGGTGATCAAACAAGGTAAGCCCACCTGGTACGTGTTTTCAAATGGTGAAATCTTTTATGCTTTGGTGGGCTTTTTTTTATTCAAAATAAAATTCCACATGATGTATAGAAAGCTATCACATCGGAATGAAAGCCCACTTGTCATTAGTTTTCAATTTGTTTAGGTTATTGCGATTATGGTGGGCTTTTTTTATTTTTTTATTTTTACGTCTTCCCATTTCTCGACCTGTTCTCCGCAGGAGGGGTCTTCGGTTGGATAGGCCCTTTTGCCTGTATACTCTTCATGACTTCCTCTAATGCACGCTGGATTTGTGAATCGACCCCTCTTGCCAGCATAGTAGGATCTTCTTTAACCTCTATATCAGGATCCACTCCATGTCCTTCCATGAACCATGTCCCATCCGGATTGTACATCCTAAATGTCGGAACACTTATCTCACCTCCATCGATCAGTGCAGGAGCACCAGATATTCCAATCAAACCTCCCCACGTACGGCCACCAATCAGCGGACCTAATCCTGCTTTGCGAAAGAAATCAGGAAATGCATCTCCACCACTACCCGACCAACCATTGATAAGCATCGCCATTGAACCAAAATGTCCTACAGGAGGCCATTGCCAGTTTTTACCATCCCGCACATCCCAATACGCCAGTGGTTTACGATTGAGTAATTCAATAAACCGGTCCGGGATCTGTCCACCATTATTAAACCGCTCATCAATGATCAGGCCTTCCTTATTCCATTGTCCATAAAACTGGCGCACCAATTCATTCTGTCCTTCGACCCCCGTATCCGGCACGTAGATATAACCAATCTTTCCACCCGAACCTTCATCAACTTTTTTACGGTTCTCTTCTATCCATGCCAGGTTGCGAAGTCGGGTTTCATCTTTCATCGTTTTCACTACGACCATCCGGCTTCCATCCCAGGATGGTTTTGAGTTGACAGTCAGTTCAACCGTTTTATCGGCTAGTCCCTCAAAGGCAGCCCATGGCTCAGGATATTCATTTAGTGAGATACCGTTGACAGCCAGGATATAATCTCCTGCTCCGACATTCACGCCAGGTTCATCAAGTGATGACCTGATTTCATTGTCCCACACAGCACCACGAATCACTTTGCCGATATTGAAATAGCCATCCTTCTTTGCCCAGTCTACACCGAGATATCCTACACTTCTTTCTTTCGCAATTTCTCCATCACCTCCGCCACGATACGTATGCGATGCATTTAATTCACCAATCATATCACCGATTACGAAATTGACATCGGCGCGACTGATACACTCATCGATCAGGTTGCCGTATTGTGTACGGATGGCATTCCAGTCCACACCATGCATCGCAGGATCATAAAAGAAATCGCGCATGAATCTCCAGGTATCCGTGAAGATCTGTTTCCATTCTTCTTTGGGCATGATCGTCATTTCCATATCCGGCATCGCCAGTGTTTTGTCCATTTTCTGGTCCTTATCAAAATCGATGACGCCCCAGTTGTTATCTTTTGAAATTAAAATTTTTTTACCATCCGCACTCATCTCATAGGCACCCACTTTATCCATGATGGTTTTTTCCTCCCGATCTTCGAAGTCAAAATATTTCAATGTAGCATCGTTTTGCCCTGACCCGGTATTTGGATATCTGACATAAGCTAATTTCCCACTCGTGGCATACAGGTTATTAAAATTCCCTGCATCAGGAGGAAGCTTGACAAGTCGCATTTCAAAATTGTCAAAATCAATTTTTGTTTCTTTTACTTTTCCTTCGCCCTCTTGCTTTTCATCGGCTTTAGCTACATCGGTTTTCTTATCCTTTTTACTTTTTGAAGCCTTATCATCCTTTTGATCCGGATCTTTTTTCTCTTCAGTCTTTGCAACTGCGACAGTATCATTCTTTGTAGAAAGAGGACTTACCTGATCCTTGGTCAGCGTAATAGCAGCGAGTTCAGTAGCATTTGAATATGCCCATGAATTGTCAAAATCGCTGTACGAAGGATTGAATGAGCGATTGGAAAGCACATATAAATATTTTCCATCCGGATCAAATGTTGGATTGCGATCAGAATAAAATCCGCTCGTAGCCTGCTTTAATTCTTTGTTCTTTGTGTTGTAAATAAAAACTGCTGAATTTCCATTGTCCATCGTCCTGCTATAGGTGAGCCATTTGCTATCAGATGACCAGTTAGCTCGCCATCCTTCCAGATTGCCTTCAAACAGCGCATTGTCATGATCGACTTTAACTACCATTTTGGTGTCCATGTCATACATATTGATGGTCATGGTCTGATCTACAAAAGTCATCTTCTTGCTGTCGGGCGACCAGTAAATAGTATACCTGTATCCGGGACCAAGATGCGTGAGCTGTTGTTCCGTGTTTCCGTTTGAAAGATCACGAACTGTCAATTCATATTCTCCTGATTTATCTGACCAGTAGGCAACATACTTTCCATCGGGTGACCATGCAGGGTATCTTTCTGCTACCCCAGATGTCCTGGTGAGATTTTGAATGTATCCTTCTTCGGATGGCAGCGAAAAGACTTCACCTCTTGCATTCACCAACGCGCGTTTCCCATCGGGCGAAAGGGCGACATAGTCCGCATATTTTGAAACACTTTCCTTTCTTGGCTTCAACGTAATCAAATCACTGATTACATTGATCTTGACTACAGTTGATTTATCTGTTTTCAAATCCAGCACATACATATCTCCATTTCCTTCATACACGATATCAGATGGGCCTATGGATGGCCAGTGAATATCAAAATCGGTGTAGGATGTTACCTGTGTATTTATTTTTGCTTTGATATCATACACCCAGATATTGTTGCGCTGATCTTTTCCTCGATCCGACATATAATAGATTTTATCACCATGCCACATTGGGAGTTCAACACCTGCATCTGTATTTGAAATATTAGTTGATGCATAGGTGTCGAGATCAAAAATCCACAGATTGCCATTCATTCCACCACGATATCTCTTCCACGTTGCATTGACTACGGCGCGCTCATTGAAGGCGATTTGTTTTCCGTCAGAAGATAGAGAACCGTACTCCCCGTAAGCCAATGGAAGCTTCTCTGACATGCCCCCATTTGCATCTACTTTATAAAATTGTGAAAACCGTTGTTTGCCGCTTTCACGCGAAGAAGTGTAGAGCAGTTTTTCACCGGATGGATACCAGTCATTTATCCTGTCCGCCATGCCATGATATGTTATCCGGTTTGGAACACCACCTAATGCAGGCATGACATAGATATCCGTATTGCCATCGTAGTTGCCGGAGAAAGCGATGCGGGTACCATCCGGTGAAAATCTTGGAAAGCTTTCTGATCCTGAAGGTGAACTAAGTTTTGAAGCAGTTCCTCCTTCCTTATTGACGATCCATAGATCTCCTCCGTATACAAATACAATTTGCGT
>JBDSPM010000330.1:0-9150 GCA_039930325.1 Saprospiraceae bacterium | reverse complement strand
TGTACTTATTGCTATGCACGGCGAAGTCGTTTTTTAATGTGTCGTTGTACTACAATGTGATCAATAAGCGGTGCAAATACATTCAACAACAGAATACTCAGCATGACACCTTCAGGATATGCCGGGTTGAATATGCGCAGAAGAACGGTGAAGGCACCAATAGCTAATCCATATATCCATTTACCTGTCTCTGTTTGTGCTGCACTGACAGGGTCAGTAGCCATATAAATGGCACCAAAAGCAAATCCACCAAGCAACCAGTGATTAAAGGCAGGCATATGCATTGCATGTGTGGGAATACCTGATGGGGCTAGTCCATTCATGATCAGTCCCATAATGCCTGCACCTGCGAAAACTGAAACAATGATTTTCCAACTCCCAACACCTGTTATTATAAGGATAAATGCTCCAATGAGACATGCAAAAACACTTGTTTCACCTATGCTGCCTTGCTCAAATCCCCAAAACATATCTGCGGCGGATTGCATTTGATCAAAATGTTTATCAAAGGCCACAAGGTTAGTCGCTCCGGAATACGCATCTACGAGAGCATGACCTGGCTCCGGAGTCAGATCAGTCCAGATATCACCTGTCATGAATGCAGGAAAAGCAAAAAAGAGAAATACTCTGGCCAGCAAAGCCGGATTCATAAAATTCATACCTGTACCACCGAATATTTCTTTGCCCAGTAGTGTACAAAAGATGGCACAAAGGCCAACCATCCAGAGTGGAATGGTCACCGGAAGTATCATTGGAATTAATAATCCGGTCACCAGATATCCTTCGCTGATCGGATGTTTATTGACTATGGCGAAAATAAATTCAACACCCAAACCTACAGCATAGGAAACAATAATGATCGGAAGCACTTTCATAAACCCAAACCAAAAGTCTTCTGGAATGGAAACATGCATTCCAAAGGCAAGATGATGCTGATATCCCACATTCCACATTCCAAAAAGAACAGTAGGAATAATGGCGACGATGACAGTCATCATGGTTCGCTTTAGATCCATCGCATCTCTGACATGTACACCTTTTGAGGCCGTTTCCCCAGGTGTAAACAGAAATGTTTCTAATGCCTCGAATGCCGGATGCAATCTTTCAAACTTACCACCTTTACCAAAGTGTGGTTTCAGATTATTTATTATTCGGCGTATGGGTTTCAAGAGAAAGCTGTTGAATTAATTGATTTAGTTGATTTAGTTGACTCTGGTATTAATAGTGATGCATTTGTTTAACCTTCTTATCCTTCCGTACGAATTAATTCCAGCCCTTCTGTGATAATCTTCTGCACATCGATCTTTGACGTACAGACAAATTCACAAAGCGCAAAATCTTCTTCAGCTACTTCATAAATTCCAAGTGCTTCCATGTTTTCAATATCTTTTGCCAGAATGGCCTTCAATAAAAAGACAGGGTAAATATTCATTGGCAACACTTTATCATATTGTCCTGTCATGACAAAAGCTCTTTCTTCGCCATGCATATTTGTATCAAGGCTGTACCTTCTTTTCGGAAAAAGCCATGAAAAATAGGTTCTGGAAAGGCTCAGTTTTTTAAGGCCAGGCAATAACCATCCCAGGAATTCAGGCTGATCTCCCTCAGGAATAGCGGTCATTTGATTTTCATAAAAAGAAAGAAAATCTTCCGGTGATGAAGTCCGTCCATGAAGTACATTTCCCTGGATCAATCTGGAATGGTCTTTTAGATTTTCTCCTGTTATATCTTTCATTTTTTGGCCGGTAATGACCCGTACATATTGAGGGTTGGACAAACCATGACCTGTAAGGGCCAGAATACGATCAGCTCTGTATCTGCCTTCTGTGAATAAACGCCCTATACTCATGACATCCTGAGGATGCACAAACCAGACAATTTCGCCCTTTTGAATCGGGTCAATATGATGTATCTGAATCCCTACATTCCCCGAAGGATGAGGACCATAGAAATAATGTATCGTATCCTTGACAATTCCTGAGAAATCATTTTCTTTCAGTCCTTCAAGTGAGCCACCACGTAATCCTATATGAAGATGGCCTTGTGATAAAATTGAAAGCGCGATTAATCCGGCACGAAAATTTTCTTTATCTGTATCGATTATATATCCCAGATCCGGAGCAAGCGGAGAAGAGTCAAAACAAGAAACGAATATTGACTTAGGTTGATCCTGTGGCTCAGCGATCGTGGAAAAAGGACGTTGGCGAATGTAATTCCAGCATCCACTATTAAGAAGTCGATCTACGATCTCATCTTTCGAAAGTTCTTTAGGGTCTGATTTTGGAAATCCAATGTATTGAATTTCGCTTTTATCTGGTATAATTCGGATTTCTTTGATACGCCGTTTCTCACCCCGCACGATTTCAGCAATTTCACCACTGCCCGGAGATGTGAATCTTAGTTCAGGACGGAGTTTATCAAGGAAAAGAGTTTGGCCGGCTTTTATTTGTTCGCCTGGTTCGACAATTACTTTAGGCACAATTTTGTGAAAATCAGAAGGTTTCACCGCAATCACATCAGAAATGGGAAGATTGACAATCCGCTTTTCAGCCAAACCTTCAAGTTTGATATCATAACCGCGGCGAAGCGTAATCGTTTTTCCCATCGTCGGCTATACTACCTGGATTAGTTTCATGACTTATTTGGATTGGCTTGAAGTCTCGGGGACCTTACCGTAATGGCTGCATAGGCTATTGAGAACAGATAAGGTTATGCAAACATCAAACTTCTGTTGACTAGAACAGATGGTAAGCAGTAGGGACCTCTCTATTCCTTCCTTCTGAAGGGGTAAAGGATTCATGATGTTTGAGTTTAGTACAGCCTAAGATAGGAGGAAAGGATTAAAAACCAAATGTTCACAACTATTTTCTTTAGGAATAAATTCTATGGGTCAGGACGATTTAAAGAAAAATATTCTGATTAAATATTGGTTTATGGTTATATTGCCATGATCGAAATGACTTTGCTCAGTTTTTCTTTTTGCAAATTGAACCATTGAGATTATCCTCTTAAAAAGATTAACGTCGACTGTATGCATCATCTGAAAAATTTTATGCCCATCCTGCTGGTGGCTATTTTGTTTTTGACTTCTTGTAATGATGCTCAGGAAAATAAACCAACTGCAATGTCAGTTGGTGAATATTTTAAAAACACCGAAACCGGTATTAAAACCGGAAATGTGAAAATAGTTTCGATCGAAACACCCAAAGGAAAAATGAATGTATGGACAAAAACCTTTGGGAATAATCCCACCGTTAAACTATTGCTTCTGAACGGCGGGCCGGGCGCGACACACGAATACTTCGAATGTTTCGAAAGCTTCCTGCCTGCTGAAGGCATTGAGTTTATTTATTATGACCAGTTAGGTTGTGGCAATTCGGACAATCCCAATGATACAATTATGTGGAGCTTGCCGAGGTATGTTGAAGAGGTGGAGACGGTTCGAAAGGCACTAGGCCTGGATAAAGACAATTTTTATTTGCTGGGACACTCATGGGGTGGGATCCTGGCTTTGGATTATGCTCTGAAGTACCAGGATCATTTGAAGGGTTTGATTATTTCCAATATGATGTCGAGCTGTCCGGATTATGGCAAATATGCAGACGATGTCTTAGCCAAACAAATGGATCCAAAAGTGCTTGACACCATCAGGATGATAGAAGCTAAAGGTGATTTTAAAAACCCGAAATATATGGAGCTGCTGATGCCTCATTTCTATGCACAACATTTTTTACGACTTCCTGTAGACCAATGGCCTGAGCCAGTTACCAGATCATTTGCAAAAGCAAATGAATCACTATATGTAACTATGCAAGGTCCAAGTGAATTTGGAATAGGGGGAAATTTAGTCAACTGGGATCGAAAAGCTGATCTGCCAAAACTTAAAGTTCCAACGCTCACTATTGGCGCCAAAAATGATACCATGGATCCGGAGCATATGAAGTGGATGGCTACACAGGTGCAGCACGGAACTTTTTTGTATTGTCCAAATGGCAGCCACATGGATATGTATGACGATCAGGAAATCTATATGTCGGGTTTGATTAAATTTCTAAAAGCAGTTGACGATGGCAAGCTTGTAGCTGAGCTTGTCACTACACAAAAACCGGCAAAGTCAAATTAGAAAAGCTGAATAAGCAGAATGGGGTAAAATGGACTGGGAAAAAATATTGAGCGAGCTTAATTTTCGAACCAGCCGAAGCTCCGGTGCAGGTGGCCAGCATGTAAATAAGACAGAAACGAAAGTTGAAGTCATATTTAAGGTTGATGATTCAGCCGGACTGAGCCCGGAAGAGAAAGAGTTAATTCATCAAAAGCTCATCACATCAATAAATGATGAAGGATTGATTGCTATAAGCTCGCAAAAGCATAGATCACAATTATCAAATAAGGAGGACGCTGTTGAAAAGCTAAGGATGAAGCTTCAAAAAGCACTTATACCAAAAATAAAACGCATCAAAACAAAGCCATCAAAATCTGCAATTGAGGAACGACTTACAGAGAAAAAACAGATAGCTGAGAAAAAAGAGTCGAGGAGAAAACCCAACGCAGATTAAGCAGATAACCCGGATGGTATTGACTCTGTTCTCTACAAGAATTTAAATTTGATAGTTTTACCATGATGGAACAAAATGCCCCAAAGACAAAAAAGGCAGGTCGAGGAAAAGAAACACTATTCAGAGTGACGTTTTCACACCAGAGCAAGCTCATACAGATAGCCGACTATAAGGCGAATATTATTATTAATATTAGCACGATGATCATATCCGCTATTATTGCCATCATTGGATATGGTGCTATAGCAGGCAGGGTGCAGTCATATGAAATAAAATTGATTGTCCCTCTTATTCTGATTATCATGTCCTGTCTCATAGCCCTTATTCTTGCCATTCAAGCCGCGCGGCCCAAGTTGATCAGGACTAATTATAATGATGACCCATCACATCGATCAAGCTTGCTTTTTTTTGGGGTGATTGCCGGGCACTCCTTGCAGGAATATTTACTAAAAATTAAAGAGTTGCTCTTATCCGATGAAGAAGTATATGAACAAATGATCATCGACATGTATAACCAGGGTTTGGTGCTCAAGCGCAAGTACAATCTTTTAGTGTATGCTTTCCAGGTGCTTATGCTGGGCTTTGTTGTGAGTGTCGCAGCTTTTCTCATCTTGCTTTCCACATAGTAATAATGGTGGATTGAAATCATTTGATCTCGGATTAACCATGGCAAGAGATAAAGTCCATTTGAACAAAATGATCTGTACCTACGGCATTACTTCTGAATTTTCATTATTTTTTTTCTTTCGCTTTTTTAAATGAAGTAAAACCAATCTCACCTTTTCAGGCGTATCTGGTTATGTAATACGAATTCAAACATTTACTAACCAAATCATTTCACGAATTATGAACAACCTATTTAAGAACGTTGCCATACTGGCAGCTATGATCATCTCTTTAAATCTCAATGCACAAAAAGCCTGCAATGTCAATGTAGGAGGTGAAACCATGTATCCAAAAAAGAATATTGTTGAGAATGCTGTAAATTCAAAAGCGCATACCACATTAGTTGCAGCAGTTACAGCGGCAGGACTGGTTGAAACGCTGCAATCCGCAGGACCATTCACCGTTTTTGCTCCTGTAAACGATGCCTTTGAAAATTTGCCGGCAGGTACTGTAGAAACACTTCTAAAGCCGGAGAACAAGGCTACATTAACCAAGGTGCTAACCTATCATGTAGTATCCGGAACGTATGATTTCGCAAAATTGTGGGCGATGATCGAAAAAGGAGAGACAAAGCTGAAAACCGTCAGTGGAGGTACACTGATGTTCGCTTCTAACGGACCACACAACATCGTAGTCAAAGATGAAAGTGGAAATTCTGCCAACATCACCACGTATGATGTCTATCAAAGCAACGGTATCATCCAGTCCATCGACGCTGTTTTGTTGCCAAAAATGTAACAGTAAAGAAGACTTTTCATTTTTAAGTGCCACTCTTCGAAAGGGGAGTGGTTTTTTTTGTTTTGTGACATATCCATGCTTCATAAAAGCGTTATATTGAACTATGTTTGAGCCTGTGTAAAGTTGTGAACATTGTGAAAATTATTGCTCCCTCTATTCTTCGTTTACTAGTCATTCTGCTACCGTTCCTTATAAGTTCCTGCCATTCTAAGCCTGACCAGGCTCAAAAGGAAAGTGAGCTTTTAAAATATGTATGCATAGATGGCATCCACGATGAGCCTCAGATCCTTACTGCGGATTCTTTATTTCTGAAGGGGAAGCTTAAAGATGCTGCTACCTTGTTCATGAAACCGAAGATGAGCACCTCAAAGCAGCTTTATTGCCAGGCGAGATTAGCCGAGATGGATTATTATTTAAGGGAATTGTATGGAAAGGGGCATGTAGATTATGAGATTCCAGATTCAGAACTGCCCGCACCGCACAATGCCCTCGATACTTTTTTGCTGGCGGTACATAATTTTTATTCTTTGGAGGACCTCGATACGGCAATGTTTATCAGAAAATGGACTAAGGTTAGAGCCATTTTAGGAAAAGATCATTATTTAATAAATAAGGGAAATGCAATTTTGGGTGAATATTTCCAGACGATGAATTTCAATGGAGGATTGCTTGATTATTATTTTAAAATCCATCAGGCCTGGTGCAGGAAATTTCCGGAGAAGATATATGATTGCTTTTGGACAAATATCCGGTTGACGAATTCGGGTACTTACAATAGAGATCATCTTAAGAGTATTGCTAGCAGTAATGAGCATATTGAGGGGAAGGGCTGGAAGGATATTCTGGATAGCACTCATCTTTCACTGGCATATAGTGGAAGAGCTTATATCCAGTTCCGTTTTGATAAATATGAGGAAGCATTCTGGGATAATGAGCATGCTATAAAATTATCAAAAGATTCATCTTCAATCCCAGTATATCAGGAGGCCCTCAAAAGTCAACTAACCGTAACAAATTTCTGGTTAAAAGATAGTCTCTGGCACTTTTACATTAAGGAACTGGATAAAAGCATAATCAGTTGTGGCGTAGATTATGTCAATTATCATCGCCATGTTGCAAGGTTGTACCATGAACGTGGAGACTTCGTGAAAGCTCTCCCTGAGCAAAAGCTTGCTATTCAGTATTGTAACGATGATCGACATTTAAATCTGCCAGTGCTGCAATCGCTTTATCACCTATATTCTACAGAATTAGAGAATGTAGGTGAATACAGCCGGGCAATAGCTGAGTACAGGATTACGGATATTGGCCGTTATGATCCTGTATGGAAGTTTGCAAATCTTATCGATTCTGAGTTACTCAGAGTTCCATATGAGTTTGTATCTCTGGTTCGTTATGGCCATACGTATCTGAGCTGGTTTTTGGCAGAGCAAAATCCTGAGCATTTGAAGTATGCGGAGCAGCTGGCACTTTTGGCTCATGAACTTTACTATAAGGATGTTAGTACGCGTGAAGAAAACGCATTAATGACCTTTGCTGAAGAGCGGAACACAGTACTTGAACTTTTATGCAGGATCTATGCAGAAAAATATGTGAGGTATCATGATGCTAATGCGTTTTATAAATTTCATGCCTATGCTGAAGAAAACAGGGGAGCGATATTCTGGAAAGATGTAAAATCAGAATGGAAGTTTGATTCAACCTTAATCGAACTTTTACTTAAGGAACAACAACTTATTGCAAAAGACATACAATTAAGATCCATGAACCATGTAGATCCTGACGATTTGCAAAAGAACATTGAAGACATACAGAATCTAAATGATACCCTTCAGAAAAAGTTTCCGGACTATTATCATACGGCACTGAGCATAAAAACGCCAGAAATTGAAACTATTCAGGATAGTTTGTCAAAGGAAAATACAACTCTTTTGATTTTTAATTTCATTGATAACAAATTATATCTGGAGACGATTCAGGCCTGCTCCATGGATTTGTTTGAAATTGATATCACTACAGATCGCCGCAAAGAATTGGATACCTTAATCACCTGGATGTCTACGCGGAATACTATTCCGGCAAATAAATATTCTGCCCTCGCGTATTCCGTTTGGGAATGGCTGATTCCTGAAAGGGTTAAAGCAGATACTACTTTTCATTGGGTGATTATCCCGGATGGCTATGTGCATAAGCTTAATCTTGAAGCACTTGTAACGGCAATATCCCAAAAGAATGAGGGGTATGAGGCCCTGAAATATCTGATCTTTCAAAAAGAGATTACGTATTCTCCATTAATTAAATCGTGGCTTTTTCATAAGCCTGATTCTCCTTTGGATGGAAGCAATGTTGTAGGATTCGCCTGGTCAGATAAAAAGACTGTAACTAATTTGAATTACACTGGATTGCCAGAATTGCCTGGAGCTATTAACGAAATGGACAGCTTAAAGTCAGTATATCCTGCTGCCAAAATCTTCGATGGTAAAAATGCTACCAGGGAGAATTTTATTAAAAGCTATACTAATCCAGCAACAAAATTTATGCATTTAGCTTTGCATGGTCAGGCTAGTAGTTATAATCGGGATGACCTAATGCTCTATTTTCGGGGAGAACCTGATAAAGTTGATACTTTATTCGCCTATGAGTTAATACCTCTCACTTCAAATGTAGAAACCATAATTCTTACTGCCTGTGAGACTGGTAAAGGGAGGATTCTGCAAGGGGAAGGGAATTATAATCTGGCCAGGTATTTTTTAGCAAACGGAGCACATACTGTCATTACGTCCTTATGGGAGCTTGATGATCGATTTAAACAATCGCTGGTGGCTGATAGAAACATTGGAATCCTCGATCGATCTTTAGTCAAGGCTTTGAGACTTGAAAAACTGAAGTCACTAAGGTTCAATAACAGTAATATTACCCCATATTTTTGGAGTGGACTGATACTTATGAATTGATTATTAAAATAAATAGATACTAATAATTTAAACTTAAATAAAAATAGGTTATCATTTTTTAGAACAATCGTCTCCATCATCAATATTAGTTGATAACGCTTTTGTTCCACACATTAATGAACCCTTTTCTATTAGATAAATAGTTTTTCCACCTCCTGTAACGGATTTAAGGTTTACATTATCATCACATACTCCTATTGCAAAACCTTCTTGTTCCTTGCATTCCTGGGTATTAA
>JBDSPM010000329.1:0-3028 GCA_039930325.1 Saprospiraceae bacterium | reverse complement strand
TCGTCCGGGTCGCTAGAATCTTCCAAATAAAGAATCAAAGAACTTCCTACTGTTGTCCCACTGTTCACTATGCCTTGTGCCCTCTGCTTTTCGCTCTACGTCTTCTGCTTTGGATAAACATACTCCGCGCGAATGTTACTCGCCTTCCTCTTGCCTTTCGTTTGAGATGCAAGCTTCATGGCTGCAGGCATATCTACAGCTCCGCCCACACCTAACTGACTGGATGATACGAGATCATATGTGCCAGGCTCAATTACCTTTTCAGGCAGCTTTCGTGAGCTTTTGATCAGGACTTCTTTAACCTGAGAAGCATTCAATTCAGGATATCTTGATCTGATCATTGCTGCAACACCTGCCACTACGGGTGAAGCTGCACTGGTACCACTTGCAAACTCATAAGCGCTATCAGGAGAGGTTGAATAAATATAAACACCGGGTGCAAATACATCAACACTCTTTTTACCATAATTAGAAAACTCTGGAACACTTTGCTCACCACCTTCAGGTGAAAGAGCTCCTACTATTACATAATTCTTAGCTGTGTGCGGACCACAAAAGGATTTTTTAGAATACGTGTCGATTGGAAAATTTGCCGTTACATCTGAATTGGCACCGTCATTGCCTGCGGCCTGAACAAGTAAAACGTCATGTTTCTCCGCATATTTCAATGCATTGTCTACGAGAAATTTTTCCGGCGAATACCCTTTTCCGAAACTCATATTAATCACTTCAGCACCATTATCTACTGCATATCTGATGGCATTAGCTACATCTTTATCTCTTTCATCACCATCCGGAATGACTTTTATTACCATGAGTGCTACGTTGTCAGCCACACCATTGATTCCTATTCCATTATTATGCACTGCGCCTATGATACCTGAAACATGTGTTCCATGAAAAGAAAATTCACCATTGACCAGATTATTGCCATATACTCTATTGCTAAAATCATCATATCGGTCACCGATGATAGAGCGAGGGTTGTAATCAGGATTAAACCTGAAGTTCAAATTCTCTTCATCAGCCTGGCGCTGGGCTTCAAATTCATTTTTTGCAACCTCAATCAGCCAATCAATGCTTTTCACCTCCATTCCCTGATCCTGAACATTCGCAATGATTTTTGCGGCAGTTTGCACATCTTCATTTTCTGATTTCTCAAGTCTTTCCAGGTTAAGGCTATCCCCGTTCAATTCCTTTTTTGCAGCATTGAGTGAATTCAGTACTACGTCTTCCATTTGCAGGACCTTTATAATATCCGCTTTCGCACTTTCAAGTTTTGTTTCTACGATGGATTTTATCTTGAGATACGCTTCATATTTCTTTTTCATCTTGCCGGTCAGGTGCATTGTATCCGAATGTGCCCACATAGCTCTTCCCCTGGCATATTCCCTGGTGACTTCGAGGGATTCTTTGATGACGCTCCTTCCATCCGGTCCTCCAAGGAAATTCCATCCGTTGAGGTCATCCACGTATCCATTCCCATCATCATCTTTAAGATTACCGGCTATTTCACCCGGGTTGATCCAGATGTTGTCCTTAAGATCAGGATGATTGATATCAACACCGCTATCAATAACAGCGACAATGACTTTCCTTGATTTAGAATTGTTTTTTGCAGCATACCAATCCATGGAAGCTATTCCATTAGGGGATTGACTGTCAGGTCCCCTCTGATACCAATCTTTTATTTCCTCCTGGGCTACCAAAGGATACAAAAGTAAAAGGCAAGTTAGAAGTGACAGAAAGCGATTTAAATATGTATACATGTGAGATAAATTCGGTTAAGGAATTGGATTATACTAAAGACTTACAATAGTAGTTTATTGTTTGTAAGCCCCTGATTATTTTGGATGAATCTGCTTATCTGTTTGACCATTTTGAGTCAAAGCGGTATTTCTCAAAAGAATACAACCTCTTTCAGCCTTTTGGGTTGTATATCTTTGGTTGTAGACTCACTCCGGTTTGTTATTCTTATTACGTAAATAAACGATAGTTGAAATCACGGCTTTTGCAGATTATAGTGATGTTCTTCTGTTTTCCGGGACCAGTGTCCTGGGGTCAGGGTGAATTTGGTATTGTGGCAGGAATCTCCAATTATCAGGGTGAACTGGCTTCCTACAGCACTGCGAATGGTTTCAAAGCAAAAATAGGACCGGTGCTCGGACTTCATGCCGGATATGAATTAAGCCCAAAATTTCAATTGAGGGGTGATGTTTTGTACATGCGATTGTCTGGAGATGATCTTTTTAATGACAGCGATGTGACAAAGTCAAGGAACCTGAATTTCTTCTCACCGGTTTTTCAATTCGCTGCCGGTATGGATTGGAATATTTTAGGCTTCACGCAGGGTGAAAGCAAATCGTTTACACCGTATGTATCTCTTGGAGGTAGCCTCTTTTACATGAATCCATCGACCAAATTCCAGGGAAAAAAAGTGGCCCTTCATCCTTTAGGCACAGAAGGCCAGAATTTACCTGATTATCCTGATCAGAAATCGTATAGTCTTATACAACCCTCTCTCCAACTAGGAGGCGGACTGAAATTTTTAATGGCTAATCAATTGACTATCGCATTGGAAGCCATGATGTCCTATACATTCACAGATTATATTGATGATGTCAGTACGATTTATATTTCATACGATGAATTATTGGCTAAAGCAGGACCACTCACAGCAGCGCTTGCCAACCGGCAGGGTGAATATCTCAATGCAGAACCTGTGATCGTACCCACAGGTAGTCGGAGAGGAAATGATGCCATAAACGATTATTTCGGAACGATTACAATTCGTTTTGCAGTTCCGATGGATATAGGTTCAGAAAAATTTAAATTAAGGCATGGGAATGCTAAAACTATCCGTTGCCCTAAATTCTGATTAGAGTATTTTCACACCGGTTTGACCGATCCACTTCACATATTGAAACAATTCTGGGGGTATTCTTCTTTCCGGCCTCTTCAAAGCAATATAATTGAAGAAGTCCTGCGGGGAAAGGATGTTCTGGCCCTTCTGCCTACAGGCGGTGGT
>JBDSPM010000328.1:0-19322 GCA_039930325.1 Saprospiraceae bacterium | reverse complement strand
GCACCCCCGGAATAAAGAAGACTAATGACTCACAGCCATGAGGGCGGAAGCAACAATAAGTCTCTCCTCCCGGCACTCAGGGTTGTACCTAATGGAGAAAGAAAATAAACCAACGGCCAACGCCCTCATTCTGTCCCTTTCACAGGGCAACATGTCTGTATTAGATCAGTTCTATGACGATTACAGAGATGATTTTATACGGTGGGCAGGCCAACGATTCAATATCCAAAACCGTGATGATCTGATCGATGCATGGCATGACACGATGATCATGTTCTATGAAAATGTCCGCGATAAAAAACTTACACATCTGACCTGTGAAATAAAAACTTACCTGTTTACGATAGGCTACAGGCGCTTATTGAAAATGCACAATAAATTAAAAAAAACTGACCTGGTCGAAGAATTTGATGCTAATATTAATATAGATGAAAGTATTAATGTGTATGAATTCGAAGAAGTGAGGGAACAACAACAAACCATATTAAAAGAAGCTGTAAAAGAATTGCCGGAGAAAAGCCGCCAGATTCTGGTGATGCGTTTTATGGATGGTAAATCTGTGCCTGAGATCATGAAGGCACTGGGCTATACAAGCGAAAATGCGGTAAGTGTGACATTGTCCCGGGGCTTGAAAAAGTTGAAAGAAATAATAAGTGAACGAATGGACGCAGAAAACGTATGGAACAAATAGACCAAACCCTTATCGAAAGATACCTTTCCAGGGAATTGACCCCTGCAGAAAGAAATGAGCTGGAGCGACGTGAAGGCGCTGACCCTGAGTTTAGAAAGGAATTGAATAAGTATAGACTGAGCTTCGATGCGCTTAAGCTTTCGCAAAGGGAGGAGCTGAAAAACAGGTTCAGGCAACGTGATAAAATGCTTGATCAGAAGGGCAATCCAGGTGCTTCGGGGACAAAACAGTACGTATTGATGATGGTGGCTGCCGGGATCATTTCGATTCTGATCGCATGGTATTTTTTGTATACACCCGATCGCACGAGTGATCAGGCTAAGAATGATTCAAAGGATTCCATCCAAATCGTTCAAAGCCCTCCTGTGATCATCGACACAATAAAAACGAATCCTATAAAAATTAAGGAGACGGAAGAAAAAGAACCCGTCAAGTCAAAAAACAACGGACAACAAATCTTTGCCGAAAATTTTGAACCGTACAAAGATGAATCCATGGATCCTACCTCCCGGTCAGGCGAAGAAGATTTGACGCCACGCGATAAATTCCTCTTAAGCTATTGGGATGGGAATAGTAATGAAGCCCAGGTTGCATTTAACACCATGAGCCCGGCAGACAGGCAAAATGATAACTACCGTTTTATATATGCGAATGTATTGATGTCATTAAACAAGACCTATGAAGCCGGTCTCATATTGACAGGCGTGCAGCAAAACCATAAATCGATGTATGCAGCAGAAACCCGATTCTATCTAGGGCTGTGTAATCTGAAAGCCGGGAAAGTTGAAGAAGCCAGAAAAAATTTAGAGGCATATCTTCTTGAAAAGGATGTTCAGAACAAAGTAAAAGCAAAGAAAATGTTGGATGAAATGAATTAAAAGTAATGCCATAATAATAGTCTATAGCTTTGATGGAAAAATATTTACTGTTTCTGATTTTTTATTTACCACTGGTATTGAATCAAAATATCAGGGCTCAGGAAGTAGTCAATACGGATGGAGATTCGCTAAGTATATTTTTGGAAAAGAAAGACCTGGTATCCTATTTCAAAAAGATTACAAATTTAAGCAGCAAAGCTTATGCAACAGATGATGCAAATCGATTGTCCTCTCTCAGTAATTTGCTTAAAAAGGATTTTGGAGCGCTTAGTCCGGAAGAACGTTTTGCACTTCGGCGGGCCTCAATGTATGTGGGTTATAATATCTGCAAATTAAACGACAATTATGACGAGGGACTGGAAATTTATTTGATTGCACATGATAACGTAGAAAATAAGACTACGCTCGATACGTTTGCCTGGTTCATTGAAAATGAAATTTCTAACCTTTACACCATCAAAGGCGATTATGAATTAGCTTCATATTATTCAGGTTTGTTAGAAAGCAGTCTCAAGTATTACGGAAGGATTGATCAGCTTTCACGATATTATACGAATCTGGGGAGACGACGTAATTCTGAATATAAGGTGGAAGAAGCTATTAGTCTCTTTGAGCGAGGTTACAAACTCGCTGATTCAATTGATTTTAAGAAAGGCATGTTTTCAAATGCGCTCAATCTGGCGGAAGTCTACAACGACTATCCCAGTTTGGGGTCGGCTGAATCCTTTTTATTGGAAGCAGGAGAACTTCTGCCGGCCCTCACTTCAGACAGCAGGTATCCTGAAAAGAAATCCACATTTGAGATTGAGTCTGCCAGGTATAAAAGCCTGCAAGGCAAATACGCAGAAAGTATTCCCTTATACAATGAGGCTATTCAAACATTAAAAGAGTATTATCCAAGTACGGATAGAAGAGAATTTGCTAAATATTACATCGCTTTGGCAATTGCTTATTTACATATTGATTCCCTTCACATGGCCAACCTGACCATCAACCTTGGACTTACCACACTGATTCCGGAATTAAAAGATGAAGATCAACTTCCTCAATCCCGACAGATATATGCCGAAAATAGCTTTATTGATCTCCTTGACTTAAAAGCACAGGTTTTTGAAAAGAAATTCTCCTTAACAGCCGACAAGGCTTTTCTGGAAAAGGCGCAGCAGAGTATTGACCTTGCTATCCATGCAAATGATTTGATTCGGGAAACCGTGATAGCCGATCCGTCAAAATTGATCTCCATTCGCAGCAACAAGGAATTGATTGAGAAAGGAATATCAATACTTTACCGATTGTACACTATGGATGAAAATCAGGACAATCTCGATAGAGCAAGGTCCTTATTCAACAGGTCTAAATCTCTGCTATATGGTGAAAAAACCAGAAAAAATATTTTATCGGAAATGATATCCTTAGGCGATAGAGAAAAATGGATAGCATTACATAATAATCTACTCGAGCTGTATAACAGAAAGTTTGAAGAAAAAGCAGATATAAATGCTATAAACGGTGCCATTCTTTCGTGCCAGGAAAAAATGGATAAAATATATTCCGGCTATGATACTGTTCCTCTTAAAACCCAGGTGCCAGAAGAATATATCGAGTATTTCATGGCAGATGACCACATCTATGCTCTTTCTGAATTGAACCATCAACGTAAGTTTATCAACATAGGATCGAAGACTGATTTTCAGATGTTAGCTGACAGATTGAATGATTTCATACTTTCGAAAGGATTCAGTATGGACGATCAGGTATTGAATGATATGTATGGGTTTCTGATTCACCCATTGACGGATCAGCTGCCGGAATATACAGTGATCATTCCTGATGGAGCCATCGGATTTGTGCCATTCGAAATGCTGAAGGATGATCGGGGAAAGTACCTTCTCGAGAATACAATCATCTCTTACTCTTTCGAATATATCACGTATCTGAAACAGAAGACAGATGATGATAAGCAATGGGCCATTTTTTGCCTTGCTCCGCAGTATAAGATGAAGGAGACAAAAGAAAACGAAAATTCAAGGGGTGGTCTTTATCATCTTCCTTATGCCCGTATGGAAGTAGACTCAATCTGTCATTTATATGGTGATGCCGTTTTGAGTTCGCAGTCAGATGATAAGCAGGTATGGCAGCATGATGTGAGTATGTCAAGGATATTTCATTACGCAGGACATGCTATCATTAAAAGTGATCAGGCCTACCTGGCTTTAAATGACACTCAAATCGAACGTCAGCAATTGACAGCGAAGGAGATCGGATTGATGCACAATCCACTGGACCTTGTTGTGCTCAGCGCCTGTGAAACAGGCCTGGGGAAATTGGAACCGGGAGAAGGCATTCGCAGTCTGGGAAGAAGCTTTATGGAATCAGGGGCTAAAGCCACTGTAATTTCTCTATGGAATGTCAATGATAAATCCACGGCTTTCATTATGACGGGGTTTTATAAATTTCTTAAAGAAGGCATGCGAAAGGATGACGCCTTGCGCAAATCAAAATTAAATTACATTAAAACTGCTTCTCTACGAAGCATACATCCATATTATTGGGCAGCTTTTATCCCGGCAGGGGATATGAACCCAATTGAACCAATTAAAAAATGATTTAACTATTTTCTCACCTACTTAATTTTTTGAAAGATGAAACTCAAACTCTTTTTCTCACTTGGTTTAATTCTTGTGACAAACCTCTCCTACAGTCAAATTGAAAATCAATGGTTAATATGGAATACTTCAGGGAGGGACGGGACCGTTCCAGGTCCGAATAATTTTGTATCTCCTATTTCCACTCAATTTACATTGATGGGAATAATACCCCCTGATCGTGTGACCAATCCAAAAGCAAAGAATGATATTTTTGTAATTTATGCGGATGGTCAGCATTTTAATTCCAGGGCAATGAATAGCCCTGTTTATTTCTATAATGCAGCCGATTTTACTGCCTCACCTATGGTCACTGATCATAAATTTGTAAAAGATTCTCTGATCACCGGGCTGGCCAAAGTTCAATATTTATACCTCACAAACCGGTATGAAGGTGATGACCCACCTGCAAGCGTGCGGGCACTATCAAATTCTCATGGCAATACTACTACACCATACACAATATCAACAACAAAATCCCCTATGCTGTCTGCTGATCACGATGTTGTATTAAATAAAGATATTTCGGTGATTATAAATTATGACTCACTACGTGCATTCATCACGAAAGAATCTCAAGGCGAAGCTACCTATGAATTAAGTTTTGACGGTATTCAGCGAAAAGGTAGTCTAAGTGTTTCTTATGGTATCGATGTCCTGAATCTTCAACCTGTATTTGGCACCAGCATCACATCTCCTCTCGCCGCAGTATACAATGGTTCAACTTTACCACCTCCGGCAGGGGAAAGAATTCCTCTCAATCCGGGATTGGATCATTACGGATATATAAATTTGAGAAAAACATCTACTGCCTTTCCGCCTTTATCCAATGGGGATCCTCAGGTTTATGCAGTTTTTACATTAACTAAAAACAACCAATTTGTTCGTGCCTTAGCAGAACCAATCAGAGCTAGTCATGATCCCAATTATCTAGAGGTTAAATCCATCTGCCAGGCAGCTGACGGAAGCTATATTGTAACCTATCATCTCCAATTTGAAAACACAAGCACTGTTCAAGCTAATAAGTTGAAAGTGAAAGTAGAATTTCCTCCTCAATTTGATTTAAGTTGTTTAAAAATAGTTACGTGGCATGTCGTCCAGGCTTGCACCGGGAGTTTGAAAATAACAGGTAATACGTGCATGTTTATATTCAAAAATATATTCTCCATCATTCACGATCCTACAGACATTTCAAAAGGTATCGGCTATGTTGAGTTTAAAGTAAAGGTGACAGCAGGATTCAATCTGGCAGATCCTGTCAATAGCCTTGCTTTGGGGACTCCAACAGTTTACTTTGACCAATTAGATTTCCCATTAGAAGAATTCAGAGATTTGGTAGTCTGCAAAGAGAAGGGAGTTACCCGTCCGGATATGCAGGAAGATTCAACCATAGGCGATAGTCTTAAGAATGACGGAAAAACATCTGATTCTGATAAAAAAGACAAGCCATCCAATTCCTCTCAGGCAGATGATATGGGACATATGATTTTTTCAGATCCTCCGGAGGGAGGTTCCTTTTTTTGCATGAGACCGATATCCCATGGAAATTGCAAATGCAATACCCCATTTAACTGGAAATATGTTTTGTTCCTGGTTGCCATAACTGCTCTGGTTATTGTATTTTTTGGACGAAGCAGAAAGAAAAAAAAGCCGTGAACTCCATTTAAAATTTTTAAAACCCTGGTTACCGGATCTCCGATAACCAGGGTTTTTTAAATGTTAAAATCACAATATTAAGAATGCGGGACTGCTAAGATTTTCCTGATTCTGGAATTATACTATATAACATTTAAAAATTCCTAATCATGAAAAAGCTACTCATCATCATTTGTACCACCCTGGGCACATTCTTTACAGCCCATTCACAATTTTCTATCAATTTTATAGCGGGTGTCAGCCCAGGAGCAAATCCTAAGACCAATGGAATCATCGTAAACCGACAGAATCCTCACGAAGAATTCCAATTTAATATGATTCATGTAAATCCTCAGTTCTCCGGAGGATTAGTCGCACACCTTCAAATGAGAGAATCCTTTTTCCTGGAAAGCGGAATGACATACTCCCAAAAAACATCCAGCTATAAAATGGATTACAGGATGCCGAGGGAAGAAGGCACCACCGAACAGACAATGAAAGAATCCGAACACCTCCTCCTCCTCCCGTTCAATATCGGCGTCAGCCTCGGCTCATTCGATGTCACCAGCGGATTGACAGTACGAAAGTCTTTTTCAAAGACTAACGAATTAACACAATTAAAAGGATTCAGCCAGGAGAAGAACTCCATTAAATTAGGCTGGCAGGCAGGAATCAGATATGCTTTCCACCGGGTACTATTGGGCGTCGAATACCAGGCCAACCTAAACCCGATCTGCCAGGATAGGTATGTCAACGGTCAATCACTTCAGCTTATGAATGTCCCAGGAAACTTTGTCTTTAGTGTCCAGTCAGGTTTTTCACGAAAATAATCCTGCTGATTTTTTAAACAATGGAGATCGCTGAAAATCCATAACAGAGTACGTATTCAATTCTCAATATTTTAAATCATGAAAAAGATTTCAATTCACTCCACGGCATTTTTTACACTGCTTCTTTTAAGCCTGACATTGTCTTCCTGTTCAAAAAAAGTAGGATGTTATTTTTCGGCTACCAAGATTGAAACAGACAAAAAGGAAGTAACCTGTTCGGATGCTGAATACTATTATCCGAACTGTATTGCAGGCATAAAAATAACAGGCACCTGCAATTAATTAGTTCTCATCAGGATTTCAACCCACATTCATACCTATAAGCTCACCCCATTTTTAATGTGTCGCGCTGATCACTTTACCTGAGGTGGTCAGCTTTTTTTATTAAATCATTCAAAATCATTTTGCCAATAATTTTTCATCATGTGATGCTAATATTTTAAGGTCCCTGGTATCAATTTGTGAATTTGAATGAGGACATCTTTTGACAAAACATTTAGGTTCAGGGAGCAAGCCGAAAATCCCGGATCAGAGTAGGCTCAACATCTTAAATTTATCAATCATGAAAAAGATTTCTCTCTACACCATCATCATAGCAACTACTTCCTTGATGATGATCACTTCCTGCCTGGACACTGACCTTGACGGAATCGTACCTGTAAGCGAAAACGCGAAAAGCTTACCTGATAAAACAAATGCTTACGATCCTACTATTGAACCAAAAGGACTCCATGGCAAAACAATTACTGACTGGACAAAAGAATGGTGGAGATATGTCATGAGCTTTGATTGCGCTAATAATCCACTCAACCTTCCTTATTTATCTTCCCCTGCTACCCAGCTCGGACAAGTCGTTTTCCTTGTAGGCACCAACGATGGCATGGCCACCCGGAATATTGAAGTGAGCGGAGAAAAAGCCTTATTCGTACCTATTATTAATGTACTCAGAGATTATCCGGGTGCTTACCTGCATGGACTTCCTGCCCCGGGACAATCCGTAGAGCAGTTCCTTAAAATTGAAGCTGCCAATTATATCAACCAGGCCACAAATATGAAGGCCGTCCTTGATGGAAGAATTGTAAAAATCACCAAACAAAACCGTTTTGCTACTGACCAGTTTTATTTTAAAAGCAATAAGGATTTAAAAAACTGCATGGATGCGACTTTGACCGGCCAGCCACAGGTAGCTGTATCAGATGGATATTGGATCATACTACAAAAACTCAACCCAGGAAGACACACGCTTCGGGTCCACGCGGAGATATTGCAAACTGGTATAGTGATCGATGTAGTTTATAACTTATTTGTCCGCTAACCGGAATATATCAAAAAAGTAAACCCCTTCAAAATGCTGAGCCCCTGTCATCAGGGGCTTTGGTATAGGGAAAATTTATACTCTTTTTGTAAAATTATTTTCAAAACTCACCATTTCTGGTGAAGTGTCTTCTTCTGATGACGTATATATTTACCATCGATGGCAAAATAGGGAGGAAAATCTTAGCTATGAGTACACCAAATTTTCTTCACTTTACTTTCTATAGCCCGAAACTTAGTTATTAACTGATCATAATATTCTTACTTTATTTGAATTTGATTATTTAATTGTCATGACGAATGAAGCTGGCAGAAAAAAGTTCCTGCCAGCTTTTTTTGATACAAAGTTATGATCAGCCAATTTGAAAGTTCAGTTTTTGGGTCCTTGGACGGCAGGAGAATCACTGTGTCCCTGAAGGTCACTTTCTGTCAATATGATAGATATTCCCCAAACCCAAGAGTGGCTTTCCTGGAGCGCGTGAACCCGTGGAAGTGTATTATTCGGGAGAATCTAATCTGCTAATTTTTCCAAATCCTGCAATTTCAACAGGAGAAATTAATATCCTGGTAAAAAGGAATGACGCTTATGTTCTGAAAATCTTAGACATGTTGGGCAAAGAGCTCAGGGTTGTCACCGAACAAGACTACCCCCAGGTAGTTTCGGTATCCGGTTTGACGCCTGGTTATTATATAGTATGCATTACCTTTGAAAATGGGGTAAGTGAAGCACAAGTGTTCATTGTAACGGAATGACATATTTAAGCGCAATCTTCTCTCAAAAAATCTTTGGAAAATCGACGAAATAATTTGGTATAACTACAATGATCTAAATGTCTTTGTATACATTAGTGAATAATTTTATTAAAGAGAATTCATTACAGGTTTTTAGCAGGCATGATTAAATATTGTATTTGCCTATATCTTATTAATATATAGGCTTTTATTTCTGATTCTTTAACCTAATTTAATTTTTATCGTTTATGTCACATACAATTAAAATTTCCGATCTCATTTTTGGTGGAAACGGAGCTGACAATCCAAATCCATTAACAAGAGCAAATTATGATTTATCATCTGCGGAACAACTATTATCATTTAGATCAATGAATGTCATTATTCCAAATCCGCAGGGAGGCACTTTTTCGGTGACTGGTTTGATTGTCCTGGACTCAGGTGGAAATCCATTAGTTGGGCCAAATGACCTTTGTTTTGTTCCTTGTCCACCGTATTGCCATTAATATTTTTTTTACATCGCGGATCCCCTGGTCAGTTTTCTTTTTGTAATGGTGGTTTATTTCTTATTTTGGTTTTCGGATATACAAAATGAGAAATACCAGCTTCATTTACCTTTGGTTAGTGCCTGCGATACTATTAATTTGTTGTGGGCATACTAATTCATTAAGCCAGCAGGGAAGCCTCTTATTTCACCACCTGAAATTGGAGGATGGGCTGAGTGAGCTTAATAACGAATATGTTTACAAAGATTCGAAAGGGTTTATCTGGATAAGCTCGGTCACCGGCCTGAACCGCTTTGACGGTACAAATATTAAAAAATATTTTCCTAGCCCAAAAGATACATTGTCCATCTTTGGAGAGCTTGTCCAGAGTCCTTTCTTCGAAGACACACTCGATCAACTTTGGTTTACTACGCATGATGCGATCAATTGTTATGACCGGAAACATGACAATTTTCATAATTATCCGGTTTCCAAAAACGTAGTTGGATATCATGCTTTTTATTTAGATCCACAGCATGATCTTTGGTTTCTCACCGACATGGATACTACGCTTTACACATTTAATATTTATTCACACCGGATTCAATATATAAAAAGACTCTCAATCCCAATACAACGGGCTATCGCTATACCTGATGCATCGGGCCAGGTATCCCGAATATATGCATATATGCAGGTATTTCCGGGTCTTGAGGAACTGATAATAGAAAATTCAAAAGTTGTAGAAGAACACATCTTGTGGGATGACGGAAATAAGTTATCTATACGACCCAAAAAATTAGTAAGCTATAAAGGTAGTATTCTCTGGGTTGTAGGTGCGAATGAGCTCATAATGTATAATTATATTGATAAAAGCACACTACATCTTCCCATGAAAGATATCCTGACCATAAGTGCTTATAACGACACCACATTATTAGTTTCAATCAACAATCAGGGAGTATATGAATTTGATACACGGTCGCTGACATTTGGCAATCAATATGTTTTTTCAAATCATAATTCGCTTAGCCTGCTGTCAAATCAGGTTTACTTTATTTCAAAAGACACGGACGAGGGATTTTGGTTTGGTTCCTCCGGAATCGGAATCAGTTATGCCTATACTGGCAAAAAGAAATTCAATAACTACAATCCTATTCCTCTCAATGATCAGCAAAATTCCAGTTTCAACCCGATGCAATTCATTCTGGATCATTCCGGACATCTCTGGTGCAATGCAGGTTTCAATGCAGGTTTATTTGAGCTCGATAAAACAGGCAGGATTGAGAAGAAAATAGAAGGGAAAAATACTGAAACGCGAAAAAGGCTTAACTCGATCGCTAATATTTTTGAGGACAGTAAAAATAATTTTTGGCTTAGCTCTTATTCAGGCCTTTCCTATTTCTCTTCTTCTTTTGAAAACATTACCCATGTAAACTCCGGCACAGATTTGTATGGTGAGGTGCTAGAACTACAGGATGGCCGGTTACTATTTTCCTCTAGAGCTTTTGGATTATTTCAAATGAATTGGAATACAAATTCTTTAGAGCAAATCATGCCGGATAGTCTGAAAGCAACCTATTCCGATGTTTATGCCGACCACAAAGGAAGAATTTGGGCATCCGAAGATTATCGGAATATAATCGTCCTTGATCCTGCAACGTGGAAATCGATCGGAAAATTTCCTAATACAGGTGCAATGGGATCTGTTGTGGAGTCAAGAGACGGAATGACAACGTGGATTGCAAGCTCTGCAGGCTTATATGACATTGATTCTGATTCGCTTTATGTAAGAAACATATATAATGCTGACGATGGATTCCCACTAGGCCTGAATAGTATGCTGATAGACAGGAAAAATAATTTATGGATTGGGAGTAATGCCGGTTTGATTGTATTTAATCCTGAAACCAATACTTCCACTATTTATAATTATGAAGATGGGTTGCCAGCAACTAATTTTAATACAGGAGCAGCCTACCAATGGGAGGATGGTGAAATGTGGTTCGGATCGTCTAAGGGAATTACAAAATTCAAACCTGATGAGATACGCCCAATAAACATATTGGCTATTCCACAGATTACCGATATCCTCGTTAATGATCAGGTGCCTGTTCAAAAACTTATTTGTGGAGAGACAGGTAGTACAAACATTCCTGAAATAATAAAGCTGACTTTATCTTATCGGGACAACACGCTCACCTTTATTGTCAATTCGCTTGAATATAGTGCACCAAAAAATAATAAAGTACGGTATTGGATGGAAGGGATGGATGCCGATTCTATTGAAACGGCATCAGGCAGCAGAATCCGATATACTAACTTACCCTCTAAGAAGCTGATCTTTTGCATGCAGGCTGCTAATTCGGATGGCAAATACAATCCATTTGTAAGAAAACTGGCGATTGACATTACACCTCCATATTACAAGACCTGGTGGTTTATTACATTGACTTCTTTAGCCTTGCTAAGCTTAATTATTTACATCGTTTACCTGAATTTTAGTAAAAAGCTTGAATTACAAAAAGTACGTCTCAGGCTGTATGAAAATCTTCATGATGATGTGGGATCAAGATTAACAGCGATTGTTTTTTCTGCTGATGAGCTTTTGCATCAGGACAAGACGCAAAATCCTAAAATACAGCACATCTCAAAAACAGCCAGAAGTATTGTCGATAACATGCGAAGACTGGTGTGGGCCATCGATCCTGATAACGACTCTATGAATAGCCTGGCGCAAAAAATCAGGTATGACAAATCACTGATTCTTGATGACAATATTCAATTTCATCTTGAGTTGGACGAGCATCTCAGCCGCGAAATTGTTTCGGGAGAAATACGGTATCAGGTGACTTCCATACTGAATGAGGCCATGAACAATATTTCAAAATATGCTCATGCTAAAAATGTTTGGGTGGAGTTTAGAAAAAAAAATACTATGCTGAAAATCGTGATTCGCGATGATGGTATTGGTTTCCAACAGGAAGGCACAGGGAAAGATAAAGTGAAAGCTTCAGGTTATGGATTGGGCAATATGGAAAAAAGAGTTTCCCGCGTAAAAGGAAATCTTAGGATTGAATCCGAGCCGGGTCAGGGCACAACCATCTCCATAGGCATTCCATTTAAATAACTCCATTACCCGTCTCAATTCGGATTGTGGTGGTAGTGGTGTATATTTGAGCAGACACCAACTAATTTTTTTTTGATGGGAAAAACTGTAATCATCTACGAAGATGAACCTGCATTGCGGCAACAGCTGGAATATGTTTTTTACGCCATCCGGGAAGACTTCCTCCTCCTTGCTTCGTTCTCCCAGCCCGGTGATGTGATAGAGCATCTGAGTTTATATAAGCCAGATATTGCCATCATGGACATCCAGATGGATCAGGATGATGATGGTCTGCAAGGGCTTTATAAAATCAAACAATCAAATCCTGACGTTAAAGTCATGATGCTTACTACGTTCGATGCAGATGATAAAGTATTCAATGCCATTTGCCTCGGAGCAGACGGATATATGCTGAAAACTGATTTTTCATCCCAACAACTCCCGCATGAGGCCATGCGCAAATCCCTGAAGATCCTTTTCGGCGGAGGAGCTTACCTGACTCCATCAGTTGCTAAACGAATACTGAAATTATTTTCAGACCGATCTATTGCTGATAAAATAATCCGGGTACGAGAAAGATTCCAGGCCGTCTTTCAAGACGAAGGAAAGGCTCATTCAAAATCACCCGGGCTCACAAAAATGCAAATTATCGTGCTGAAAAAAATAATTGATGGAAAATCAACCGCTGAAATAGCTCGTGAGCTTGTACTGAAAGAAAACACCATCAATACGCATATTAAAGGAATCTATGGCGTGCTGGAAGTCCATTCCAGGACGCAGGCTATTAAAAAAGCACTGGAGAAAAGATGGATAGATTAGAAAAATTGTAAAAATCTTACAGAAATCTTCTGAATTCACCAATAATGGTGAAACGACTGATGCTGATCCCGCATATATTTATAACAGTATCGTATCAGAGTTCATTTTAACGCAGTGTAACCATCAGCCTATTAAACTTTAGGGCTTGAGTTAACGAGGTAAGGCACACCATGGGAGCACCAGGATGATTTAATCTCAAAATTTAAAATTTATTACTATCAAGTTGAATCGATTAATATACAAGACGTAAACCCCAGCTTGCATAACACCCATTTTTTCTAGATCCAGTGAGAGTCAATTTTTCAATGGATCGCTCATCCCCAGGCTGATCGTTCTTCATCAGGATGGTCAGCCTTTTATTGGCTTCGCCTTGCCTCCAGGCCGATCATTTCCCCTTCCAGCCATTCTACTTTTGTCAAAGCATTTCCATCTTTAGTAATTGACCCGTAGAGGATTTCTATTTCATCTGCCAGCGTTTCACTTTTTATGTATTCTCCAAATTCAGCTATTGCCTTTTCAATACCGGGTAATTCTTCCACTTTAATGCGGATCCTATCCGTAACATTCAATCCATTATTTTTTCGCAAATTCTGAATACGGTTTACTAATTCACGAGAAGTGCCCTCTGCTAACAGGTTGTCGTCAAGCTTGACATCCAGTGCAACCGTAATGCCATCTTCTGATGCTACCTGCCAACCCGGTATATCTTCTGAGATAATGTCAAGATCCTCTTTTGCCAGCGAATACTCCTGGCCTTCAATAAATATGGTCAGCTCACCTCCTGCCTCGAATCTGTTGATTTCATCCTGTGGAAGGCCCGCGATTAGATCTGCAGCAACTTTCATGTTCTTACCGAGACGCTTACCCAGCGTTTTGAAATTAGGTTTTGCTTTTTTCGAAACCATAGCTGAAGTGTTGGCGATGTATTCAATTTCCTTCACATTCACTTCGGACAAGATGAGATCTTTCACCTGCTCTATATCTTCCTGGAATGTATCATTCAACACAGGCAACATGATTCTTCTTAAAGGCAGCCGTACCCGCAATTTTTCTTTTTTCCGGATGGATAGCACCAGTGAGCTGATATGCTGCGCATAATCCATTCGCCTGATCAACGTCTCATCTTTCAATTCATGAGATGCGGCTGGCAGATCTGTTAAATGAACGCTTTCAGGATATGCACCCGATGAAGTCGTCAGATTTCGATACAGCCAATCCGCAAAGAAAGGCGCAACTGGTGATATCATTTGCGACAGTACAGTAAGACACTCAAAGAGCGTGGCATAAGCCGCTTTCTTGTCATCAGACATTTCACCTTTCCAAAAACGTCTCCTGTTAAGACGAACATACCAGTTGGATAAATGATCATTGACAAAAACCTCAATTTGCCTGCAGGCGGAAGTCACATCATAGCTGTCCATGCTTTCATGATAGGCATCTACAAGCGTATGCAATCTTGACAATATCCACCGGTCTATTTCCGGTCGTTCTGAGACGTGTATAGAACCTGTATCGCTGCTCTGCCATTTATCAAGATTAGCATAGAGAGCAAAAAATGAATAGGTATTGTAAAGCGTGCTGAAAAGCTTACGGGTGGTCTCGGTGATACCGTCTTCATCAAACTTCAGGTTGTCCCAGGGTTGTGCATTGGATAGCATATACCAGCGTGGAGCATCAGCGCCATATTGATTGATGATACGAAATGGATCAACTGCATTTCCCAATCGCTTAGACATCTTCTGCCCATTCTTGTCAAGCACCAGTCCATTTGAAACTACATTCTTAAAGGCAACAGAATCTTTGACCATCACAGCGATAGCATGTAATGTAAAGAACCATCCTCTCGTCTGATCCACTCCTTCAGCTATAAAATCCGCCGGAAAATTTTGATTGAACACATTTGTATTTTCAAACGGATAGTGCCATTGTGCATACGGCATGGATCCGCTGTCAAACCAAACGTCAATCAAATCGGCCTCCCGCTTCATGACATTTCCATTTGACGAAAGCAAAACAACCTCATCAATAAAAGGCCTGTGTAAATCAACAGGAACGGATTGATTCAAATTCAGTCTTTGATTTGCTTTCGCTATTTCTGAAGCAAGCTGTTCGATAGAGCCGATGCATATTTCTTCAGCGCCATCGTCTGTTCTCCATATCGGTAGTGGTATTCCCCAGAATCTTGATCGGGATAAATTCCAGTCCTGTAGATTTTCAAGCCAGTTGCCAAATCGTTTTTCACCGGTGTGTGCAGGTGTCCAGTTGATCGTTTTATTCAATTCGATCATGCGGTCCCTGCAGGCGGTGGATTTGATAAACCAGCTATCCATCGGGTAATATAAAATAGGTTTGTCGGTACGCCAGCAATGTGGATAGTTGTGTTCGTATTTCTGAACATTGAGCGCTTTGCCTTCCGTTTTTAATTTTACGGCGATGTCGACATCCACATTTTCATAATTCGGATCGTCTTTGTAATCCTTTACGTACCGGTTAGAGAATGGACCTACATTTTCTTTGAATTTGCCTGTCAGATCTACCAGGGTGAGTGTGCCTACACCATTTACTTTCGCTACGCGCTGGTCATCTGCACCAAACGAAGGAGCCGTGTGGACGATTCCCGTTCCTTCTGATGTGGTGACATGATCACCGGTCAACACGACGTATGCATCAGTTCCACCAAGAAGAGGTTCAATAGGATTTCCAAAATCTAAAAGGGGTTCATACCGGATGCCGCGCAATTGACTTCCTTTGAATGAATCGGATTGGGATTCAATCGGAGGCTGATTTTTAGCACCCAGCCAGTGACTCACTAATGCTTCTGCAAGCACCACACTTACAGTTTCATTAGTGTAAGGATTTTTTGTTTTGATTTTGACATAATCAATATTTGGTCCTACAGAAAGAGCTGTGTTTGATGGAAGCGTCCATGGAGTGGTAGTCCATGCCATGATTCTCACATCCTCATCAGCATCATCAAATAAAAATGCAGACTTGTCATCACGGTTTGCTTTGAACATCGCAACGACGGTCGTATCCTTCACTTCTTTATAAGCACCTGGCATATTAAGTTCATGCGAACTTAATCCTGTACCTGCGGCAGGTGAATAGGGTTGAATCGTAAATCCTTTATATAAAAGTCCTTTGTCATAAAGAATTTTAAGCAAATTCCAGACAGACTCTATGTAATCATTCTTGTAGGTGATGTAAGGATTATCCAGGTCTACCCAGTAGCCCATCTTTCGCGTGATGTCATCCCATTCAGCTTTGTAGCGCATGACGGTTTCGCGGCATTTTGCATTATACTCTTCGATAGAGATGGTCTTACCTATATCATCTTTCGTGATGCCTAATTCCTTTTCAACACTTAATTCGATCGGAAGGCCATGTGTGTCCCATCCACCTTTACGTTCGACGCGATTTCCTTTTAGTGTCTGATACCTGCAAAAAAGATCCTTGATAGTGCGGGCCATGACGTGATGGATGCCCGGCATACCATTCGCGCTCGGTGGGCCTTCATAAAAAACCCATCGCTTGTCCTCAGGTCGTTGTGAAACACTTTTTTCAAAAATTTCATGCTCCTCCCACCAGCTCAGCAGCTCCTTATCGATGGCAGGAAGATTCAATCCTTTATATTCAGGATACAGTTTCATGTATGGATGTCAGTTAACCTCATTAAAAAAGCCCCGGTCAGCAATCTGACGGGGCTTCAATTCAAGCTGAGATTGCAATTCTGTTTTACTTTATGATAATTTGACCTATTATTTTATTCATCAGGTTGTAAAGGTAGTGAAAAGGCTGTTGCCGTCGCAAAAAAGCTATGGCAACCGAGGAGGCAAAGGAAAAAAGTATAGAGCATAGAGCACGAAGCATAGTGCAGACTTCTAAATTTTCTCCCGCGTCATGGCTACGTCATTGGCGGCACTGCGCTGCGCTTGTCAATTCTGTTATAATCTTATCCTCTTACGCTCTTATCCTCTTACGCTCTTACCCTCTTAAATTCTTACGCCTCTTGCACTTGCCTGCGACTGCGCATATAAAGCCACGCAATCCCCACAGCTCCGGTAATAATCAACAGGCTCGCTATATACTCCGCCTGTGTAGCCTCCATCCCCAGCAATGAGATGTCCGGATTCGTACGTATTTTCTCAATAAAAAATCGCTCAACTCCATTCAACAAGACATAGATGAAGAAAATGATTCCCGGAATTCGAATTCGCTTACGCAATGTCCACAAAACAATAAAAATAATCATGCCCATGATCGTTTCATAAAAAGGAGTTGGATAAACACCCTCACCCAGATGTTTGCAGTAATGCCAAAGGCATCCTTCGATTTGTATGCCCTCATTCAATACATTGTGCGGATAGTCAAAAGACCACATCCAATGTGGCAGAAACCACCAGGATGGCAATGGAGCTGTATTAATGATTCCCCAGTCACCATCTCCGGAGAGTTGACATCCTATTCTTCCCACCGCATATCCCATGATCAATGCAGGGGCCACCGCATCCATCATATGAATGGCGCTCATGTGATTTCGTTTGACATACAGGTACACCATAATAAAAGCCAGGATGAGGCCTCCATAAATAGCGAGTCCGCTTCCACTCAAAAGCTGATCAAGCGGATTTTTAATGAATGCCTTTATATTCTCTTCACTTTCAATGATGGAAAATAATCTTGCTCCTACCAAACCCGAAATCGCAGCCAGGATAGTGATGTCACCTATGCGCTGATGAGGCATGACCATGACTTCCTTAATCTGTGGTTTTGGAAGCTGCTGTTTCTTATGATCCCAGTATTTGAGAAAACCAAAAAAAGCTGCTGAAATCAACCCCCATACAAGTGTTCCCTTCCCTGAAAGTAATATGGCTGCCGGGTCAGGCTTGAATTGCTCAAAATGCTGAAGTATATATGGAAGTTTGAAGCCGATGATAAATCCAAAAAATGCATTTTGGGCGATCTGCTGCCATGTGGCAGGAAAACCAAGTCGAATTTTCTCCATCGAGCCGGTCAATAATCCCTCTGCTTCCTTCCGCTTCACCTCAAGCTTCAGCACATAAGCACTGGCTAAAAAGGCCAGGATAAGCAATACACCAAACGTTTTTAAGACACTTAACCAGTTATCAGGCGGGCTACCGAATAAATCATGAAAGAAATAGGAGAGATCTGGATACATATATGAGGGTAGTCAGATATTAAAAATTGAATATACAGGCGAAAATAACCTACTTTTGTGGTGAAAACCTCCCCCTACAAATTTTAAATAAATGATTCTATCCCTCAAGAAAGGTTTCTTGGTGTTGAGTTTTAGCGTTGTATGCTTAAATATCGCTTTTTCGCAGGCAAGGTTCAACCTAAAGACTGGCGTTGAATCGTGGTCCATCAAGGATGAATTGGATGCTGGCGAATCACACCACAATGGTCAGACCATTGGGTTTGATATGCATCTTTTGAGTAATCGGTTCATCTTTGCTCCCGGCTTCCACTATCACCGCATTTCAGTTTTGAACAAGCAGGAAGGTCTGCGGTACAATTTTGCAAAAAGAAATCACCTGCATTACTTCGGCATTCCGGTGACTTTTGGCTATGAAGTCTTTGACCTGAAAGCAGTGAACCTTTCCTTTTTGGCCGGAGCTGAATCCTTTTTCTTCTACAACCTGGATTCAAATGATGTAGGCCTGAAGGTGGATGAACTCTTTGGCGTCATCCCGGCATTAACCGGAGTCATCCAGGTGCAAGTGTTGAACGTTCTGACTGCAGATATTAAATATCATCATGCCCTTCACGAGACGATCAAAAAAAGGCCTGACTCTAATATGTCTGGACTGTCGTTTGAAATAGGGGTTATTTTTTAATTGGAGATCCCGGTATACTCTCATGTACTCATCATGATGTAGATATCAGCATTCAAATAAGACGCAATATTCTAATTCTTGTTCCAGTGGTGTTGGCTAAAAAGTCCGTCAACATTGGGCTTCCGCATTTCGACGAAATGATTTTAGTCGCATCCTACCAACTTCTACAGAACGGAGTTCGGCTCCTTCGATCATTAAGGGGTTTCATCTAGCTGCTGATGATATAGGAGCTACGCGGAAGTTTGTCGTGTATGCGGGCCAGGATCGTTTCCCATAGGTTATCCGGAAAACTATTGCCAACATTGCAAGGAATCTCGCTGCTGCTT
>JBDSPM010000327.1:0-2558 GCA_039930325.1 Saprospiraceae bacterium | reverse complement strand
TACCCTGCAACCTTCATTATTGATAAGAATTTACGAATCATTAAAGCTATCAACTCTATAGTTGGTATGGATAATCGGACAACCAAGGGTAGAATAAAAAGAAAATTGATTCCAATAATCGATAAAGAAATTAGGAACCAATAACATTCGTCAGCGAACAACTTTTTCCGAGGATCTTAATCATCTTAATTTGTCATTGACTTGAGAATCTAAATCGCTTTGATTTATTCTTGCCCCAGCGGGGCTAAAGGTTGGTAACAGATGAACTTCCGTAGAAGGATCATGCCCCATCGGGGCATAACTGAAGAGTAGATTCCGTTTCCAGGCTATATCGTTCCAGATCACAAGATCTAACCCGAGTAGCCTGCAACTTAAAATAGAGATTGCTGTTTTTCCTTTTGCTCCCAACTCTTACATACGAATTTTGATTCCATCTATGCCTTGTCCCTCCTCGGGACAAATGCTGATGTGCGATCCTGCACCGATTATTTAATTGCCGAAAATTTAACCTGAAGTTTATGAAAAAATATCTAGTGTCTTTGAGCCAGATAGTTATTCTGTGTCTCCTTTCCGTTGTAATCACAAACTGTACGACGCATGAAAAGCAACGTGAAACTGCAGATACCTCCGGAAATCCGGATACGTGGAATGCCAGTATTACTAAGAATGCGAATGACATGATGGAGAAAGGAAAAGCCGTTTTCCGTTTTGAGACATTTGGGGATGAGGCCTTTTGGACTGATAAGCTTCAACTGAATAAAGCCATTGCAGATGCCAAACACGGAGGAATTGGTGATGGACTGACACCTAAAGCAGCATTAGCTGCGGGATTAAAAGTTGACCTCGCACTTTTGCCTGAAGTTCTGAAAAAACAAATACAGGAAGGCAAATTTCTTGATGATGTATCTGTAACCCTCGAACTTCTCAAGCTCAATGCAGTAGTTGGTGTAATAGGGAAATTTGAAAATGGAAATTTAAAATCAATCGGTATCACCTGTGCATCATGCCATTCGACTGTCAATAGTCCAACAGGTATAGGTACACGACTTGACGGCTGGGCAAATCGCGATTTAAATGTAGGCGCGATTATCAGCATGGCTCCGGATCTTAGTGCATATGCTGAATTGCTGGGAGTAGATGTTGGAACCGTAAAAAAAGTACTCGGAAGCTGGGGCCCGGGAAAATTTGACGCTGAACTTAATTTAGATGGTAAAGCATTTCGACCGGATGGTAAATCCTCGGCGACCTTAATTCCTGAGGCATTTGGACATGCCGGTCACAATCTTCACACCTGGACAGGAGGTTGGGGGAACGTAACGTATTGGAATGCTTACGTAGCAAACCTGGAAATGCAGGGACAAGGTAATTTCTATGATCCGCGATTAATGGATTCGGTACAGTTTCCTGTGGCTGCCAAAGCAGGTTTCGGAAACAAACGAAATACGACTGCTAATGATATGGTCACTGATAAGCTTGCCGCATTACAATTTTATCAATTGGCAATGCCTGCACCCCAGGCTCCGGACAGTATCTACAACAAAGAAGCAGCGGACAGGGGATTATCCATATTTGATGGAAAAGCCAAATGTGCTTCTTGTCATGTACCCCCTCTATTTTCTGAGCCTGGATGGAACACGCATACCGGTGCAGAAATAGGTATTGACAATTTCCAGGCAGATCGATCACCGGACAGCACGTATGTTACACAAGGTTTAAAAGGTTTGTGGACGCACATGAAAGGTGGTTTCTATCACGACGGTCGTTTTGCAACATTGATGGATGTGGTCAATCACTATGATGGTTTTCAACATCTGGCTTTGTCAGAATCAGAGAAGAATGACCTGGTGGAATACCTTAAATCATTGTAAAGTTGAGAATAACTCTCTAAGTCCCTCGGAAAAGATTTCAACCTCATTTTATGGTTCTTTTTATGCAAATCTATTTTAGATTGCATCTGCAGAATATTGTCCAATTTGACCTATTCATTAAAACGAAAGAGCCATGAATACGCAACCTTATCTAGTAATTTTCTTCATCTGTATATTTGAATTAGCCTGTCAAAAGCCTCTCGTCTCATACGAAACTGGAATAAATGAGTGTGTCCCAGATACCATACGTCAACAAGATGGTAAAGTATTAGGTTTTACAATGCACAGTAATTGTGTCATTGGTGCCCAGTTGCCTGAATTCACTGGCACGACTATGGACGGAAAGAAAATAGATAAATCCTACTTCGAAGGAAAAGTATCCATAATCAATTTCTGGTTTGAAGGTAACATGAAATGCCCTATTTCAACAAACTTGTTGAAACTTATAAACCAAAAAATGTGAATTTTCTTGCCATTGGTCGAAACAGTCCAAAAGATATTACCGATTTCCTCGTCGCCCATCCGTTTAACTTTGAGCATATTGCTTATGGCGAACCTATTATTGTGGGAAATTTCAAAATGACATGGGGCTATCCAACCACCCTTGTTATCGATAAGCATCTTATAATAATTTATGCAACTGGTGGAATAGTTGATGAGCAAGGCCACATATTTAGTGACATGGATTTA
>JBDSPM010000326.1:0-3793 GCA_039930325.1 Saprospiraceae bacterium | reverse complement strand
TAACCATTTAACCAGTTAAACATTTAAACTGACATAAGCAGGGATTCATCCTCTATCTTTACTAATCAATTCCTAAGGGTCATTTATCATCTTCATCATCCAGTATAGCATCATCGACGGTATTTTCTTTTGGCAGAGGAGGAAGTGGAGTCATGCCCTCTTCTGATGGGGTGTCTTCATTGACGGGCTTTGTCACGACTGGTTTTCCCATGGAGTAGTCGCCTTCTGCATAGCGTTCAGCGTTTTCGAAGAAATCATCTTTATTCTTCAGGGTTGAATCGTGTTCGCGAAGCTTTTCATTCAATGGCTTGTCTGCCCAGCCATCACCATTTGGATCGATCTTATCTTTTTCTTCCTGAATTTTCTTGTCAAGTTCTTTTGCTTTTTCAAGCATGGAATCCACTCCTTCATGGATTTTATCACCGGCTTTGTTTGCAACCGTTTTGGCTTTCTCCCAAAGATCATCTGATGCATCTGTGGCTTTTTCCCAGATTTTATCAGAGGTTTCGACCGCCTTGTCGATGAGCTCTTTTCCCTGTTCTTTTGCTTTATCCCAGGTCTTTTCAGCGGCAAGTCCCACTTTTCCTGCTACTTCACCCAGCTTTTCACCGGCTTTAAAGGTCTCAGAATCTTCATGATCCTCTTTTGATCCATCTTTTTGGGTCCAGTCATCCTTTTTATCCCACAGATCAGATGCTTTTTCTTTGGCGTCATTAAAAGTTTCTTTAGCTTTTGTGACGATTTTATCTCCAAGATCTTCTGCTTTATGCACCCCTTGATGCCAGGTATCTGAAACTTTATCAGCGAGATCATCGCCTATTTCACGTCCTTTTTCGGCGACTTTGTCAGCAGCAGACTTTGCTACAGCCTTATTGACCCACAATAGCTTTTTAATATCACCTAAGATTCCCATGATTATCAAGTATTTAACAATGAAGATAGGAAGAATTGTAATTTCTTTAAGCCCAATCCTTAAGGGAATGGTTGTTGATAGTCTAGAAAAGTTAAATATTCAATAAATGACCATTTTGGCATGATAGAGGTAAGGTCAATAGTGTTTCTATACCATTACCTTTGGGGAGTTCACATTATAATGTTGACGCTGATGATTCGTGTTTTTTCTATTTTATCTTTTATCGTGGTTTTGATGAGCTCTCGTCCGGCCACCGCACAAATTAAATGGTTGACCTGGGATGAAGCCCAGGCTAAAAATCAGCACGAACCAAAAAAGATAGTCGTCGACGTGTATACGCAATGGTGTGGCTGGTGTAAGAAAATGGATAAAGCTACTTTCGAAGAGCCTAAGATTTCCGCTTACATCAACAAGCATTATTACCCTGTGAAATTTGATGCTGAGACGAAAGAAGATATCACATTCAAGGGTAAAGTCTACAAATTTGTTCATACGGGCCCATCAGGATATCATGAGCTTGCACAGGAAATCCTGATGGGAAGATTTTCTTATCCGACCCTGGTTTTTCTCGATGAACAAATGAATGTCATTCAGCCTATTCCTGGTTACCAGGATCCTGCATCGCTGGACAAGATCATGAAATACTTTGCAGAGGATTTTTACAAAACGACCCCCTGGAAAAAGTATGATGAGATGTATCAGCAGCAACATCCTGCGATTTCACCTGCACCGGGTAAAAGCAAATAAAGTTTCCTTTCAATTCGCTTTATCATCATTCAGTATACATGTAATGGTATCTGTCGAAGAAGGTATTTGTTGTGCGAGTCTCCCTTTTACTATCGGGGCTTTAATTCCATCCTCCAGCGGATGTGAAGTATGTATGACGTATGCCTCATCCCACGCCTGATACTGAATAAAAAGGTTGTGAACGAACGTACCTCCTTCCACCAGCAGAATGCCAATTTTATATAAAAATAATGATTGAAGTATTTGAAGGTAATGCGGCGTACCATCTGACAATTCGTATTTATGGATATGATCACCGGCGATGTTTTTATTTTCATTTTTTGAAAAATAAAAAACCTTCACTCCCTCATCATTGAATACACGGTATAGATTATTTAGCCGACCATGCAGATCATAAATAACTCGATGAGGAGACTTGCCTGTATACTCTCGGTTGGTCAGCAAAGGATCATCAAGCATAACAGTTCTTGCACCCACCATAATGGCATCCGCAAATGATCTTTGCTTATGCGTCCAGATTGATGTGTGGGGATGGCTTAGCCATATTTTTTCGTCCGGTTTTCCTATATAGCCATGAATAGATTGTGCCCATTTAAGAATGACGTATGGGCGATGAAAGATGATATTTGTTTTGAATGAGCGAATTAAATCTTGCGCCTCTGCTTCAAGAATGCCAAGCGTGATCTTCACACCATGGGAACGCAACAATTCAATTCCTTTTCCAGCTACCTCCGGATTTGGATCTGCAATAGCAATCCGCACATCTTTCACACCTTCCCTGAGAATAAGATCTGTGCAAGGAGGCGTCTTTCCTGTGATGCAACAAGGCTCTAAAGACACATACAAAGTAGCCAGTGGAATCAAATGCCGCATACTCTCCGGCACGTTCCGGAATGCTTCAACTTCTGCATGGGGTCCGCCAAAATGAGTGTGGAATCCCTCTCCCAGGATTTTACTGTCCAGCACCAGAACAGCTCCAACCGGGGGATTTGGTGATACAGAACCTATGCCACTCCTGGCGAGTTCGAAGCATCTGGACATCCATTTAAGGTTGGTGGGATCGGTAGCTTGATTCACGGTGTAAAGATTGAGAAAAGATATCCGGAATTGGTCAGGAAAAGCAGGCTTAGGATGAGTGATTTTTGGGTCTGGGATGTATGCCAAAAACAATGGAGAACAGTGTGGCACACTTAGGTGTGCCACACCTAAGTGTGCCACACTTGTCATAACTGCCTGATAATACACGTAGTTATAAGTGGTAGCTTGGCACACTTAAGTGGCCAAACTTTGGCCACATTTGCGGCCTAAAAAACCCATTTTTTCACGCTTTTCATAGCTCTTAAACCCACTCGCCAGCCATAAATCAGATTTTCAATTATTTATTCTAAATTTCAGAATCTAAAAACCAATTCCTCCCCTAGGATTAATATTATAACGAAATGGCAGTTAAAGCAGATAATACCGGCGCTTTCAGGAGATACGTAGTCGAATTCATAGGTACCTTTTTCCTCCTGATGGCCATATGTATGTCCGTTGGGGGAGGATTGGGCCAATTCGCACCACTTGCGATCGGAGCTATGCTGATGGTGATGGTGTATGCCGGAGGATTAATTTCTATAGCCCACTATAATCCTGCTGTTAGTCTCGCGGTTTACCTTAGAGGCGCACTTCATCTAAGTGACCTTTTGCCTTATATTGTTGCTCAGGTTACTGGTGGCACGCTTGCATCTATGTTGGCTGGATTTCTTTTGGCTTCTATGGGAGTAGGGGAGCCCGTTCCTAAAGAGATAGATTTAGTTCCTTCTCTTATTGCTGAATTTCTGGGAACTTTTGCCCTGGTATACGTCATCCTCAACGTTGCCACTTCTAAAAAGAATGCCGGCAATTCCTATTTCGGACTCGCGATCGGATTTACAGTTTTGACCTGCACGTATTTATTTGGAGGAATTTCCGGTGGTGTATTTAATCCAGCAGTGGCAGTGGGTATTACGATGGCTGGCTTTTCTTCATGGGCTTCGATCTGGATATTTATTGTGGCCAATTTTATAGCCGGAGCGCTGGCTGCGTTTTTATTTCAATTTGTAAATGGACCGGAGGCATAGAGTATGGGGCATAGAGCATCAAGAAAACATA
>JBDSPM010000325.1:0-6559 GCA_039930325.1 Saprospiraceae bacterium | reverse complement strand
CCTCACGGAACGGGAAAAACTAAAAAGGTATTAGTGCTTTGTACACCTGACAAAGTTCAGGATGCATTGACTGCAGGTGCTGATTATGCCGGTCTTGAGGAATATATAGCCAAGATAGCCGAGGGATGGACTGATGTGGACGTGATCGTGGCGATGCCATCGGTTATGGCCCAGGTTGGTAAAGTAGGCCGTATCCTTGGCCCTCGTGGATTGATGCCTAATCCTAAGTCAGGTACAGTGACTATGGATATCGCAGGTGCAGTTCAGGAAGTCAAGGCAGGTAAGATTGCTTTTAGAGTAGATAAATTTGGAATCATCCATTCTCCTGTAGGAAGGGTATCCTTCTCTCCTGAAAAACTTCAGGAAAATGCTCTTGAGCTTCTTAATACAATACAAAGACTGAAGCCGAGTAGTGCAAAGGGTGTTTATATGAAAACCATATCAGTGGCATCGACGATGAGTCCGGGTATTAATGTTGACCCAAAATCATCACACACTCACAAGGAATAAAATAAATGTGCTAATCATCTAATATAATCTGACGATGAAAAAACAAGAAAAAGATAAAGCTATAGGCGTGTTGCGCGAAAAATTTGACAAAAGCACCTATATCTATTTTACAGATGCTTCTGCGATGACAGTAGCCCAGGTCAACAAGCTGAGAAGAATGTGCTTTCAGAAAGGGATCGAGATGACGGTCGTGAAAAATAAACTGGCTCGTAAAGCAATGGAGAGCCTGGGAGAAGAAAGAGGTTTTGTACCGGTTTATAAAGCACTTGCAGGACCTACCGCCATCATGCTCACCGATAGCGCTAATGCACCTGCAAAGCTGATCAAAGAATTTAGAGGTAAAGACGGTAAAAAACCAATTTTAAAAGCAGCGTATATAGACAGTGATGTCATCTTTGGTGATGAGAACCTGGATATGCTCATTGCTCTTAAATCAAAGAATGAGCTTATCGGGGATATCCTCATGTTGCTGCAATCGCCTGCAAAGAATGTGATCTCAGCCCTTAAATCAAGTGGCAGCACGATCGCCGGACTGGTGAAGACACTTCAGGAAAGACAATCATAAATAAGGCTTCCAAGTTTTTCAATACATATTAATTCAACTTTTGACAATTTCTAAAAAAAAACACAAAACATGGCAGACGTTAAAGCATTAGCCGAACAGTTAGTTAATCTCACGGTAAAAGAGGTTAATGATCTCGCGGGCATTCTGAAATCCGAATACGGCATCGAGCCGGCAGCAGCTGCAGTAGCTATGGCCGCGCCAAGTGCAGGCGGCGGAGAATCAGCAGCCCCAGCAGAGAAGACCGAATTTGACATCTTCTTGAAATCAGCAGGAGGCAACAAGCTTCAGGTTGTAAAAGAAGTAAAAACATTACTGGGTCTTGGCCTTAAAGAAGCTAAAGATTTAGTAGACGGTGCTCCAGCTATGCTGAAACAAGGTGCTCCTAAAGATGAAGCTAATTCTGTAAAAGCAGCTCTCGAAGCAGCAGGTGCAGAAGTAGAACTTAAATAAGAGATTCCTTGTCAAAGCAACATTACTTCATCTTAAACTGGTGACATTGCTCAAACAAAAGGTGCATCATTGAGATATATCATTGTATTAATACAAAGCTTGGCTGGAGGGTGTCCGCACCTTCCGGCTCAGCTATTTTGTATTTGAAAGAATCTGACTCTAATGAGTTTACATTCCAAAATCATAATAATCCATGGCCAGTAGTACAGCTGTCAAATCGAACACCAAAGAGAGGATCAATTTCGGAAAAATTGATCTCAATACCCAGTACCCTGATTTTCTTGAAATACAATTAAAATCCTTCCACGAGTTTTTCCAGCTCGAGACCACCCCGGAAAACCGGAATAGTGAGGGGCTTTATAAAGTATTCCAGGAAAACTTTCCTATTTCTGATGCCAGGAGCATATTTGTTCTTGAATTCCTTGACTATTTCATTGATCCACCTCGATACAAGATTGAAGAGTGTATGCACCGGGGATTGACCTATAGCGTTCCTCTCAAAGCTAAGCTGAGATTGTCATGCAACGACGAGGAGCACATTGACTTCGAAACCATCGTTCAGGATGTATTTCTTGGCAACATTCCTTACATGACTCCGAAAGGAACATTTGTCATAAATGGTGCTGAGCGTGTAATTGTATCCCAACTTCACAGATCGCCTGGCGTATTTTTCAGCCAGTCGTATCACCCGAATGGTACAAAAATCTATTCTGCCCGTGTCATTCCTTTCAAAGGTGCATGGATGGAATTTGCTACTGACATCAACAATGTGATGTATGCATACATCGACAGGAAAAAGAAATTTCCTGTGACGACATTGTTAAGAGCTATCGGTTATGACTCTGACAGAGAAATATTAAGCCTGTTTGAATTAGCTGAAGAAGTAAAGGTGAGCAAAGCTTCCCTGAAGAAAGCGATCGGAAGAAAGTTGGCTGCACGTATCCTGCGCAAATGGACAGAAGATTTCGTGGATGAGGATACAGCGGAGGTGGTGACCATCGAGCGTAACGAGATCATCCTCGAGCGTGATGTCATCATCGATGAAGATCACATCGACATGATCCTCCAGGCTAATGAATCAACGATCATCCTGCAGCGTGAAGATATCGGTGAAGATTATTCGATCATATATAACACATTACAAAAAGACCCTACCAGCTCCGAAATGGAAGCTGTTCAGTATATCTATCGTCAGCTCAGAGGTTCTGATCCACCGGATGAAGAAACTGCGCGCGGTATTATCGACAAGCTGTTTTTCTCTGACAAGAGATACAATCTTGGAGATGTAGGACGATATAAGATCAACCGCAAACTCAATATTGATATTGACAAAGACCTGCTTGTCCTGACAAAAGAAGATATTATATCGATAGTCAAATATCTTGTAAGTCTTACCAATCAAAAAGCTGAGCTTGATGACATCGACCACTTATCAAATCGTCGTGTCAGGACTGTAGGCGAACAATTATATGCTCAATTTGGTGTAGGTCTTGCGAGAATGGCAAGAACGATCCGCGAGCGTATGAATGTCCGTGACAATGAAGTATTCACTCCGATAGATCTGATCAATGCGAGGACACTTTCATCAGTAATCAATTCTTTTTTTGGAACCAGTCAATTATCTCAATTTCTTGATCAAACCAATCCACTATCTGAAATCACGCACAAACGTAGAATTTCAGCTTTAGGCCCTGGCGGTTTGTCAAGAGAGCGTGCCGGTTTTGAGGTCAGGGACGTTCACTATTCACACTATGGCCGACTTTGTACAATTGAGACTCCGGAAGGACCAAACATTGGATTGATCTCTACACTTTGCGTTCATGCGAAGATTAATAAAATGGGTTTCCTTGAGACACCATACCGCAGGGTATCTGATGGTAAGGTAGTCCTAAAAGGACATGCTGAATACCTGACTGCTGAAGGAGAAGATTACATGAAGATAGCACAGGCGAATACACCGATCGACAAGAGCGGAGTTTTCATGACCGACCGTATTAAATCACGGGAGCATGGTGACTTCCCCATGTTAGGCCCGGAGGAAATTGAATATATGGACGTAGCACCAAATCAGATTGTGGGTGTTTCTGCTTCATTGATTCCATTCCTTGAAAATGACGATGCTAACAGAGCACTCATGGGATCGAACATGCAACGTCAGGCTGTGCCATTGATCAAACCTTCTTCTCCAATCGTAGGAACAGGTCTTGAAGCAAAGGTGGCTTTAGATAGCCGGATGCTGATCAATGCAGAAGGGCCAGGTATCGTGCAGTATGTAGATTCAACAAAAATTACAATTAAATACGACCGCTCAGAAGAAGATCAGTTGGTAAGCTTCGAAGATGATATGAAAACATATTATCTGACAAAATTCCAACGGACTAATCAGGGTACATGTATCAATCTAAAGCCGATCATCAAGAAAGGTGACCGTGTGAAAGAAGGGACTATCCTTTGCGATGGGTATGCTACTGAGAAAGGTGAATTGGCTTTAGGTCAAAACCTGAAAGTAGCATTCATGCCATGGAAGGGTTACAACTTTGAGGATGCTATCGTGGTCTCCGAGCGAATCGTCAAGGAAGATATTTTTACTTCTGTTCACATAGAGAGCTTTGAGCTCGAAGTGCGGGATACAAAACTTGGTGAGGAAGAATTGACCAATGATATTCCAAATGTCAGTGAAGAGGCGACTAAAGATCTTGATGAGAATGGAATCATCCGGGTTGGTGCAAGCGTCAATGAAGGTGATATTCTGATAGGAAAGATTACACCGAAAGGTGAGACGGATCCTACTCCTGAAGAAAAGCTTTTAAGAGCAATTTTTGGTGATAAGGCTGGTGATGTGAAGGATGCTTCATTTACAGCTCCTCCTTCGACGGATGGGGTAGTAATCGACAAGCAGCTTTTCGCACGCGCGAAAAAGGATAAATTCCAGAAAGCGCAGGAGAAGAAGCTCATCGATCAATTGGATGACAAGCATTCAGTTGCATTGAACGAATTAAAAACATTGCTGATCGACAAGCTATCTGTATTGATTAAAGGCCAGGCATCAAATGGTGTAAAAACTATCTATGGTGAAGTGGTGATCAATAAGGGTAACAAGTTTACGCCGAAGACGCTCAAGACTATTGATTTCAACCAGGTGGATTATACCAACTGGACAGGTGATAAGCATGTTGACAATCTTATCTCAAGACTGTTGCACAATTTCAGTATTAAGGTCAATGAAGAAATAGGAAGATACAAACGTGAAAGTTTCAATATCAGCATTGGGGATGAATTGCCTCCTGGCGTTTTGAAGCTTGCTAAGGTCTATCTTGCACGCAAGCGTAAGCTTAAAGTGGGTGACAAGATTGCAGGACGTCACGGTAATAAGGGTATTGTTTCAAAAATCGTACGTGCAGAGGATATGCCATTTCTTGAAGATGGTACGCCTGTTGACATCGTGCTCAATCCACTGGGCGTTCCTTCGCGGATGAACCTTGGACAGATATTTGAAACCGTGTTGGGCTGGGCAGGTGAGAAACTTGGTGTCAAATATTCAACTCCAATCTTCGATGGTGCAGCGCTTGACGAAATAGCAGGACAGATCATCGAGGCAGGCTTGCCTGATCTTGGACAAACCTACTTATATGACGGTAACACCGGTGATCGTTTTCATCAGCAAGCTACTGTAGGCGTGATCTATATGCTCAAATTGTCACACATGGTGGATGATAAGATGCACGCAAGATCGATCGGTCCATATTCATTGATCACGCAGCAGCCATTAGGAGGTAAAGCTCAGTTTGGAGGTCAGCGTTTTGGTGAAATGGAAGTTTGGGCGCTTGAAGCATACGGTGCATCAAATATTCTGCAAGAATTACTTACTGTTAAATCAGATGATATCATCGGGAGAGCAAAAGCCTACGAGGCGATTGTGAAAGGTGATAATATGCCGGAGCCTCATATTCCAGAGAGCTTCAATGTACTGGTGCATGAGCTTCGTGGTCTTGCACTAGATGTAAAATTTGATTGATTTCATTCTATCATAATTCAGTTTTATAGAATATGTCTTTAAAAAAGAAGCACGTCAAACAAAAGCAGTTTTTCCGCAGCATTTCGCTAAGCCTTTCGTCTCCGGATGATATCCTGGAGCGTTCATATGGTGAGGTATTAAAGCCGGAGACAATTAATTACCGTTCATATAAACCGGAACGTGATGGGTTGTTTTGCGAGCGCATTTTCGGCCCGGTCAAAGACTTTGAATGTTATTGTGGAAAGTACAAGCGTATCCGTTACAAGGGAATCGTTTGCGATCGCTGTGGTGTGGAAGTGACCGAGAAAAAAGTCAGGCGTGAGCGCATGGGCCACATTAAGCTTGTGGTTCCTGTCGTACACATCTGGTTTTTCAAATCATTGCCTAACAAAATCGGTTATATCCTCGGATTGTCATCAAAGAACCTCGAGTCAATCATCTATTACGAACGTTACGTGGTCATCAAGACCGGCGTAAAGGGAGATGAAGGTGTTGACTTCATGGATCTATTGACGGAGGAAGAATACTTCGAAGTATTAGATACACTACCGGAAGGCAATCAAATGCTGGATGATGCTGACCCAAATAAGTTCATTGCCAAAATGGGTGCTGAAGCGGTGTTTGATCTTCTTGCCAATATTGATCTGAAGAAACTTTCTGATAATCTTCGTCACCAATCAGCAACTGAAACTTCGCAACAAAGGAAGTCCGAAGCGCTTAAGAGATTGCGAGTCGTTGAAGCTATCCGCGAAGGAAATACACATACAGAGAATCGTCCTGAGTGGATGGTCATCCAATATTTGCCAGTCATACCACCTGAATTAAGGCCACTTGTTCCTCTTGATGGAGGACGTTTTGCAAGTTCAGATTTGAATGACTTGTACAGACGTGTTATCATTCGTAATAATCGTTTGAAACGTCTTCTTGAAATCAAAGCTCCTGAAGTCATCCTTCGCAATGAAAAACGAATGTTGCAGGAAGCTGTCGATTCATTATTTGACAATTCAAGGAAATCGAAT
>JBDSPM010000324.1:0-5290 GCA_039930325.1 Saprospiraceae bacterium | reverse complement strand
GCTTTCACATATCCTTGTGCTACAGCTCAGCAACCGCATCTCACATCTCACATCTCGCATTTTCCTTAGCCTTAGCCTTAGCCTTTTGCTTTCCTTCTCTCCATAAAAAAAGATTTCAACAGCACAGCACTTTCCTCCATCATAATCCCCATTTCAAGCTGTGTGCGTGGATGAAGCAATTCTTTTCCGTATCGCATGAATCCCGCCTTGTCATCAGCCGATGCAAAAACTACTCTCTTTATCTGTGACCATCTCAAAGCACCCGCACACATAATGCATGGCTCCAGGCTGACATAGAGGGTGCAATCCAAAAGATATTTACTACCGAGGTATTGTGAAGCTGCTGTGATCGCCAGGATCTCCGCATGTGCCGTGACATCATTGAGGAGCTCGGTGCTGTTATGACACCGGGCCAAAAGTTGTTCACCTGACGCTATTACGGCGCCTATGGGGACTTCACCGGCTTCAGCAGCCTTATGAGCCTCCTGCAAAGCCAATCTCATAAAATAGTCATCTCCATAAATTTGCATCGTTGCTAAGGTAAACAGATCTGATTGAGCTGAGAAGGCTGTCAATATTAGGCTAACGCATTTCGGCTAAATGGTATGTGACATTAAAAATACCTTTTACATGTTTCAGGTTACTTATTTACCCCGAGATTACCAATTAAGACAGAATGATGAATTACACTCCGTAATTATGAAAATCCTCTTTTCTTTCTGCGAATTATGATAAATCTGTGGCATCTGATGAATCTGTGGTATTTTTGCACATGGAATTCAATCTGAAAAGCAAGCATGAGCTTTTTGCTGATGCCCTTACCTTCGACGATGTTCTACTGGTCCCGGCCTACTCAAATGTCCTGCCCCGGGAAGTAGATATCAGCACTCAACTAAGCCGCAATATCCGTATCCACGTTCCTATGGTCTCCGCAGCAATGGACACCGTAACAGAAAAGGACACTGCCATAGCTATTGCAAGAGAAGGAGGAATCGGCATCATTCACAAAAATATGGATATCAGCAGCCAGGCCGACCAGGTCCGTGCTGTCAAAAGGTCCGAGAGCGGAATGATCCAGGACCCCGTGACTCTGTCGGCTAATGCCACAGTTGGTGAAGCTCTGCAATTGATGCGCACTTACAAAATCGGAGGCATTCCAATCACAAATGCAGATGGAATTCTGGTAGGTATTCTTACCAATCGTGATCTCAGATTTGAAGCCCGACATGATCGTGCAGTTTCGGAACTCATGACGGCTGCCCCGCTTATTACAGCTCCGGTAGGAACGACCCTGGAACAGGCCAAAAAAATTCTCCAAAAACATAAGATTGAAAAGCTTCCAGTGGTGGATGATTATCAACAACTGAAAGGACTGCTGACATATAAAGACCTGATGCGGTTGGAAGATTTTCCGAATAGCAGCAAAGATCATCTGGGCAGGTTGAGAGTTGGGGCTGGAGTCGGAATTACTTCGGATACACATGATCGTGTGGATGCATTGAGACATGTCGAGGTTGATGTCATAGTGGTGGATACCGCTCACGGGCATTCGGAAGGTGTGCTCAGCATGATTCGAGAGCTTAAAAAAAGGTATCCTGATCTGGAGATCATTGCGGGCAATGTAGCTACCGGAGCAGGAGCATTAGCATTACTCGAAGCAGGTGTAGATGGTGTGAAAGTGGGCGTAGGTCCAGGAAGTATTTGTACTACACGGATTGTTGCCGGAGTGGGTGTTCCTCAGTTGTCCGCTATCTATGGAGCTGCTATCGCTCTTAGGGGATCGGGAGTCCCGGTAGTTGCAGATGGAGGTGTGAGATATACCGGGGATATCGCAAAAGCAATTGCTGCGGGAGCTCATACGGTGATGGCAGGATCATTATTTGCGGGATGCGAAGAGTCACCCGGCGAAACCATCATACTTGATGGAAGAAAATTTAAAGTATATCGTGGCATGGGATCGCTTGGTTCTATGGCCTTGGGTTCGAAGGACAGGTATTTTCAGGATGTAGAAGATGATCTTAAGAAGCTGGTTCCCGAAGGCATTGAAGGAAGAGTTCCATATAAGGGAAGCATTCATGAAGTAATGGTGCAATATACAGGGGGCCTCAGAGCAGGAATGGGATATTGTGGCGCAAAGGATATCGAAACTTTACGTGAAGCCTCTTTCGTAAGGATTACTACTGCCGGCATCAGCGAAAGCCATCCTCACGACATCACCATCACAAAAGAATCGCCAAATTATTCCAGAAGATAATGAAGGCAAAAGGCAAAAAACTTCGTGCCTCCTATTATGCTTCTCATGATGTCAATTTTCTGGCTAAAGATCTTTTAGGAAAATTTCTATGCACCCGCATCGACGGGATATACACCTGCGGTAAAATAGTTGAAACAGAAGCTTACCGAGGCCCGGATGACCAGGCTGCTCATTCCTACAACAACAGAAGGACGCCTCGAAACGAAGTCATGTATGGCCACCCAGGTATAGCATATGTATATATATGTTACGGTATGCATCACCTCATGAATGTGGTGACTGCATCGAAAAATCATGCTCATGCAGTCCTTATTCGCGCGCTAGAACCTGAGGATGGTATAGTGGATATGGCCATTAGAAGACACATGGATAAAGCAGATGTCCGTCTCACTAAAGGACCGGGGGCATTAAGCGTTGCATTTGGATTGAACAGCAGCATGACTGGTACTTCATTATATTCTCCATCCACAAACATCTGGATTGAAGACAGAGGTATCATCTTCATGGATTCTGACATCTGTGTCAGTAAAAGAATAGGGGTTGCAGGTGCAGGCGAAGCTGCCGATTGGCCATGGCGGTATTTCGTAAAGGGTTGCAGGTATGTGAGTGCGAAGAGGACTTGATGATCAAATTTTGCACAAAAAATCAAAATAATTTTGCCTCGAATTTTGACCATACTCTGGCCACAAAAGTGTGCCAAGGTTCCACGTATAACAACGTGAATTATCAGGCACTTATGACAGTGTGGCACACTTAGGTGTGGCACACCTAAGTGTGCCACACTGTTCTTGGTTTAAATTTTTTACTTGCGCGGTATTCATCCAATCCCTATTTTTCTCCTCTAAACTTCATTCCAGTGAAACTAATACCTAACCAGGTTTACCATGTCTATAACCGTGGCAACAACCGCCAACCCATCTTTTTTGAAAAAGATAATTACTATTATTTCCTCAGAAAATTAAAAGCATACATCTCTCCGAATTGCGATTTATTGGCATATTGCCTCATGCCAAATCACTTCCACCTTCTCATACATGTTAATGACCGTTCAGTTAAGCCCCATCCAACCGGAAGACAACCCTCTCTGCGAAGAAAAAACAGAAAACCAAAACGTCTAACTTATTTCTCCTGGGGACTCAAACAATTGTTGAGCAGCTATACCAAAGGAATCAATAAAAAGTATGCACGCAGCGGTTCACTTTTTCAACAGAATACGAAATCCAAAATGACTTCCTCCGAATCGCTTTTGGACGATTATTCTGCATGGTGCTTTATTTACATTCATAATAATCCTAAAACAGCTGGCCTTGTTACATCCCCAGAGGAATATGAATTTACTTCATTCAATGAGTTTCTGAATGACCGGAAGGACTCTGTCTGCAATATTCCATTTGCTTCCGAACTGCTTTGCCTGGAGCGAAGTCAATTTTCTGAATTAAAGACTTTAGATATACCTGAAGATGTGGCCAAAAAGATATTCTAAGAAACATCTCAAACGTTTCTCCCCATTTTCACGTTATTACACCATTATTTGAGGCTTTAATTAACCTATTTTGAAGCATTTCTTCCTTTACTTCCTCATTTTCACCACATTCGTCTTGAAGGCTCAGCCCCATCTCGCCTCTTATGACGACGGTGTATACAGAGAATATATTAAGTCCGTAAAAATGCACGTCAATGGACTCTTCTTAAGCCTTCCTATCGCAACGCTTGGCTCCGAGAATGCCTTATTCCTCTCATTCGACGAGCTGGATGGCAAGGGAACCCGCTATTACTATACCGTCATCCATTGCGATCGCAACTGGCAGCCAACGCGGGAATTATCACCTTTTGACTACCTCGGCGGTTACAGGGAAGGTGAAATCAGAGACTACCAATTGTCATCCGGCACATATCACGACTACCTTCAGTACAAGCTCACTATTCCTAATGATGAAGTTAAATGGTCGATCTCCGGAAACTATCTGCTGATGGTATACGAACCAGGCTATGAAGATGATCCCATCATTACCCGAAGATTTTTAATTACTGAAGAAAAAGTTAGCTACCGTACTCAGGAGACCAGGCCTGCGATGGTATCAAAACAAAACACCCATCAGGAAATTGATTTTGGTATGGAGAGCGCCGGATTGAACACCACAAATCCACGCGCAGAAGTGTTCTGCACCATTATGCAAAACGGAAGATGGGACAATGCAATTTCTGATCTCACGCCAAGGCTCATCACCGGCACTTTTCTTTCCTATGATTACCAGGACAAGATTGTGTTTGAAGCCGGAAAGGAATTCCGTAATCTGGATATCAGCAGCATGAAATACAGATCAGAAAATGTGCTTGACATAGATGAATACGCAGAAGGCTTCAGCACAATTCTTTTCCCGGACGAACCGAGAGCCATGAAAGCATACATCTGGAGAAGAGATTTGAATGGCATGTATGTTCCATTCAACAGGGATTATAATAAAAGAGGGATTCCTATAGATTCGCTTGCATCTACCATCAATCTTGTCGCGAGATATAATTATCGTGAGCAAAATCTCAGCACCGATTACACAGAAGTCCTTTTTACTCTTAATCTTCCAGAAGATTTCGGAAGTGAGATTTTTATTGTAGGCAGCATGACCGATTGGGAAATGTTGCCCGAATTCAAAATGGTTTTCGATCTGCGCGTGGGTGCGTATGTCGCTCGGCTACTGCTCAAACAAGGCTATTACAACTTTCAATATGCAGTGCCTGATCAAAATGGAAATCCCGATTTTTCAGTTATCGAAGGAAACTGGTACGCGGCTGAAAATGATTATACCGTTCTTACCTATTTCAGGCCTCGTGGCGGCCAGTACGATCAACTTGTAGGCGCCCATACTTTCAATTCAAATGACTGATTTTAAGGTTATCAGCCTAGGCATGAGGATCTTAATTATGTTTGCACCACCAAAGCCTGTAGAGCTTATTTGATCCGTTATTTGCCTGTTTTTATAGAAAAATATAATTTCGATACCTGACTATACAGTATTATAGTCCTCCAAACCAAAGATT
>JBDSPM010000323.1:0-4067 GCA_039930325.1 Saprospiraceae bacterium | reverse complement strand
CGAATATTGAAGATGCCATCCGGTTGATTTACCAGGAAGTACATGAAAAAGGTGGAAAGCTCGTGGTTTGCGGCTTGGGAAAAGCCGGGCAGATAGGGCATAATATTGCTACGACTCTAAGTTCTACAGGAACGCCATCTGTATTTCTTCATCCTTTAGAAGCCCAACATGGAGATCTTGGCATTTTACAACAGCATGATGTCCTCTTCTTAATCTCAAATTCCGGAAAAACAAAGGAGATTGTGGAGTTGCTTCCGCTGGCAAGAAGGCTTTTTCCTGACATCAAATCCATTGGGCTTACCGGCCATCCTGAAAATGAACTTGGAGGGCAGGTGGATGTATGCCTTAGCACGGGCCATCCTAAAGAAGTTTGCCCCTTAGGCCTGACACCCACTACGAGCACTACGGTTATGACGGTGCTTGGCGATGTAATGGTGGTACTATTGATGAAAAAGATCAGATTCTCCAAACAGGATTATGCTATGCGACATCACAGCGGCTATCTTGGCATCAAGAGCAGAGAAGATGAATAAATTATTTTTAATTTCCGGCCCTTGTGTCGTTGAAAATGATAGTACACCCATGCTGATCGCCAGGACCGTAAAGCCCATGTGCGATGATCTGGGCATAGAATACATATTCAAAGCCAGCTATCGTAAGGCAAATCGCACTCGTGAGGATAGCTTTACAGGCATAGGTGACGAAGAAGCGCTTGAAATTATAAGGGGTATAGGGCGTGAATTGAATATCAGAACACTGACGGATGTCCACGAGAGTCAGGAAGTAGCCATGGTTGCCGAATATGTGGATGTGCTTCAGATTCCAGCCTTTTTATGCAGGCAGACATCATTACTCCATGCAGCAGGAAAATCAGGAAAAATCGTCAACATTAAAAAGGGCCAGTTCGTAAGTCCAGAGGCAATGAAATATCCTATAGAAAAAGTAATCGCTACAGGCAATCATAATGTTTGGGTATGTGAACGTGGATTTAGCTTTGGATATGAGGACCTGATTGTAGATGCTACTGCAATGCCACGCTTGAAAAAACACGGGGTACCTGTAGTGATGGATTGTACGCATTCTCTGCAAATACCAAATCATAACTCAGGTATCAGTGGTGGTAACCCGGAGTTTATTGAAACCATTGCCCGTGTTGCAGCAGCTACAGGTGCTGATGGATTGTTCATCGAAACCCATCCTGAGCCGAAAAGTGCTTTGAGCGATGGGTCTTCCATGCTTCAGCTCGATTTGCTATACGACATACTCACTAATGTGATGAAGATAAGACTAGCGTTGCAGTGATGGAGGAGTTAACTTTAAAACAAAAAGCTTCGCGAATTCGATTGCTGGTATTGGATGTCGATGGTACGCTGACGGATGGTGGCATTTATATCGATGCCAATGGCGTTCAGTCAAAAAAATTCAATATCCGGGATGGCATGGGAATTACTATCCTTCAGGAAGCCGGCATTGCAGTGGGCATCATTAGTCACAGCCGTTCCAAAGCCATTCTCGATGAACGAGCCCGCATGCTGGGAATAAAATATGTTTACTCCGGAAAAGAACCAAAGTTTGAAGTGCTTGGCAGATGGATGGAAGAGTTGTCTTTATCCATTGAGCAAATCGCCTATATAGGCGATGATGTAAATGATATAGAAATGCTGGAAAATGTGGGATTATCAGCGTGTCCTTCAGATGCACATTTCAAAGTAGTCCGTGTCGTTGATGTTGTATTGCAGCGTGAAGGAGGCAAAGGATGTGTAAGGGAATTTATTGATCGGTTTCTGTTGACCACGTAGGGCGTAAGACTGTAAGAGCTTAAGACTGTAAGAGCGTAAGAGAAAGATAACATTTGAGCTCCTTCGGAGTGAAATCTCTGTAGCCGAAAGGTGAACAAAATTTATCCTAACTCCATCGGAGCGGTATCTTAAGGCAGAGATCTGTATTGGCAAGATAGGTTTTGTAAATAAATAATCTTCCACAACTAGTAAAGTATTTGGTTGCATGAAGGTGCGTAAAGATGCCGCTCCTATGGAGCTCAGGATTTAGGATTAGCGGTTGGATACAGAGATATCGCTCCTATGGAGCTCAAGATTTAAGATTAACGGAAGATGCCGCTCCGATGGAGCTCAAGATTTTGTCTGTTCGATTGGTTACAGAGATTTCGCTCCTAAGGAGCTCACAAATATCTGTTGACCTTGATCCTGCAAGGGCGGATGGAACTTTGCGTCATGAATTATTCTGCTATTATTGCTCCCGATTATGACTGCTTCGAGATAAGTATGGATACTATTGGCCCTGCTCCTGATCCCATTCTGCTTCGTGCTGAAATACAGGCATTGAAGGAAAATCATATTATTCTTCAGACACCTCCCTATTCCCTGATTGTCTGTTACCTTGATGGATGTCCGGCGCTTCGACAGGAGCTAGGCAGGCAGCGGGAGATTACATTCAGAAAAGTTGGAGAGAGTACAGGCCTCGAGTATGACATTGATGCATACGATGATTATTACGAACAGCTGATCATTTGGGATGATGCTGCACAAAGGCTTGTAGGAGGATACAGGTTTGGATGCGGTGATAAAATATATTCAATGTATGGAGCAAAAGGTTTTTATATCAATTCTTTTTTTGAAATTGATCCGGCCTTTCATACATATATGCCACAATGTCTCGAGCTTGGCAGATCATTTATCATAGAAGAATATCAAAAGAAAAATCTTCCATTGTATCTTTTATGGAAAGGCATCCTGGCATACATGGTCAGGAATGATCAATACAAATTCCTCATCGGGCCAGTGAGCATCAGCCGCTTCTATTCTGATTTTTCAAGAAAGGTTTTGATGGAATATGCGAAGCGGCATTTTTACCATATCAAATTTGCAAAATGGTTTACACCTAAGACACCTTTCAATCCGGTGATCACGCCGGCGGAAAAAGCTGAAATAGAAGAGCTTCAAAATACAACACTCGATTTAGAAGAAGTGCTTGATCACATCCAACCAGAGCACATCCAATTTCCCATCCTCATGAAACAATACATTCGTTTGAATGCCCGTTTCCTTGGCTTCAACCTTGACCCAAATTTCAACAACTCCCTTGATGGACTTATGATCCTCGACCTGGAAGATGTTCCGGATGTAATGATTGAAATGCTGCAAAGAGAATAATTTTGAAGGAGGCCAGATGCCAGACGCTAGACTTAAAAAGCCAGAAGCAAAAAGCTAAGATCTAGATGTCCAGCAAATATTTTTTCCAAGGTCTCACTTGTTGACTTACATCATGTGTCTGCTATCTGAAATCTAGCAATCTGTCATCTATGCGTTGCTATTTGTTGGAGAGGGTTGCTAAACTGTAAAACGTGGATGAGAAGAAGATGGTCGAAGTATGCTCAGCCATCTTGAAGGTGTCAAATAAAGGACTGATCTATTGACTTACATCATGAGTTTGGTATCTGGCGTCTAACAATCTGGAATCTTAGCCCAAATGAAGAAGCCGGTTGGGAGAACCGGCTTCTTACAATAATTAAAAATAAGGATATTTTGACCTCCCATTATTTTTATTTGCTTACCATGAATCCTGTACTACCCAGATATCCATTGTCAGAATATACCATCAGGTTATACGTGCCTGGTGTCATATTATCCGTAGGTTGAAAAGACATGTTCACTGACTGCCGATCCTTCAGATTAATTTTTTCAAGATCCGCTGCACGCACACTTACAGGTTGGTCACCAAAAGTCAGGCTGACATCCTTACCTGGAACAACTGCAACCGGGTTACCATTGAATTGTGTCAGGACCAGATAGATTTCATGGCCTCCCTGTAGATCCTCAGGTATGTTGTTTAGATCAAATTTAACATTGATCTGATCTATTCTTTTTCCTTTGGTAGTGAGCTTGTCTCTCTTATCTTCAGAAGTCACTGTGAAATTATCAGCTGTAAAACCTGCAGGAGCTATTATTTTAAGCCTGTTAGTTAGCTTAGAATTGGAAGCTGTTAAAGACATCACCTTTGTATTGAGGTTCACCACTTCATCTTTAGTTGAAGTCAGCTCAGTATTTAGA
>JBDSPM010000322.1:0-4942 GCA_039930325.1 Saprospiraceae bacterium | reverse complement strand
CGATACAGCATTCCGGATATTTATACTGATGGCATCGCGCCGGCTGAAGAGCGATCGTTTTCTGTCTTCCGATTTCAAACCTTTAATTTATACAAAGCCCGGTATGGACTGGGTGCAGAATACGACTATGAAGGATGTATTAGTTCGCCACTTCCCTGAGCTGCGTGCGCCGTTGAGGAATGTGAAGAATGCGTTTCATCCGTGGGAGAAGGTTTAAATAGACCGGTAGAAATGAGGGGGTCCGATCCATTATTCCTTCTCATTACATTCACAAAGTGACCATTCTCTTTTTCAACCTGACCACAATCCCTTTGATATCACACCGGATGAAATTGAGGTTAATTTCGAATTCCCTTATCAGTTTCCCTTGGATGCTGAGATTAAACACAAGGCTGAGTCTGGCTGGTCGAAGCATCAGGGGTGGAGGGGCAAATGGGTACAAGACAAATGAGGAAATTATTGAATATTATTTAGCGATCGGGGAGAAAGAATTTACAAGAAAAGACTACATGAGTGTTTTTAAGGACATCTCGTCAGCTACAGCCAGCAGGGATTTAAATAAAGCCATTCAACTTAAAAAAATAATTCAGTCCGGCACAAAAAATACGACCAAATATAAAATCAGATAATGCTAGTGTAACTAAATTGATATTTACCATTCATTCCAACTTCAGGGATCTGTATCAAAATCAAAAAATGAAATTCAACGAATCTAAAATTGCAAAATGGTCCATGATTATTGTTCTCATCGCCCTGGTGAGAATAATTGGAGAGTGTTTCAGACTTGATTATATCCGGACTACATTGTCCTTTGAAGAGTTGAAGCCATTTTTAATTGGCGCATTGGTTTGTACACTATCCGTATTTACTATGGTTTTGCTTTCCTTTAGTCAAAAACATAAAATGATCATCATTATCGCTGTAGTAACAATCATTTTGTTGTTTGCTATTAAATTCATTTATTTGGTTTAGTAGCGGATTTGAATGTAAAAACCATAGGCTGTCGGATATAGAATAACGGATCATCTTCTGAAACCCCTTTCCTGGAAACAGATTTCACTATCTTGAAGATGAAATTCCTGAGCGCCACGGCGTGAAGCCAGGGACGAAGCATACGATTGCCGATTGCCGATTCATGACTCACGATTCACGATTCACGATTCACATTTTCCGCTTACCTTTTTCGGCTTTATCTTTAATCAATTCAATCCGTACGGGGTGGCTGAAAACCGATCAGAGTAGGCATTAAAAACATACCAAATGTTCATCATTAAAAGGTTCCATTTTTCCAATCCACTGACCCTGCTGATCGCACTGGTCGTCTGCATGCTATCAGTCCAAAGTTGTCTCACCACGCCGGTAGAGAAAAAAAGCGAAGTGTCGACTACGAAGGATACCACTGAATATTTCAATCTCCGCCCAAAACTGGAAAAAGAATATGGTTACTCCCATGCCGTCAGGATAGGGGACGACCTCAGGATATCAGGCGCCGTGAGCATGGATGACTCCGGTCTGATCGTCGCTCCCGGTGACATGGCGCAACAGATGAAAAACTGCTACAGCGACCTGGAAAAAATCCTGCATCACTATGGATACACCTTTGATGATGTGGTGGTCGAGAATGTCTATACCACTGATATGGCTGAATTTATCAAAACCTCCGTTTACCGGAATTCGATCTATAAAAAGCAATTCCCCACCGGCACCTGGCTGGAAGTAAAGGGACTGGCGGTAGAGGGGCAATTGATTGAGATTGATATGGAGGCGCATAAGAGTAAGTGAGACAGGGGGCTGGAATTCAGGAATGTCGCCTGACGGGTATTACACATGCATTATGCAGATACAGAGTGGAGATAAAACTTTTGTATTTTTATTCATGGGCAGGGATGAGGGGTTGGTAATGGTAGATATGGAGGTTCTTGATGGTGGGGTGATTTGTTTTGGAATTGGATAATGCTTTTAAAGAAAGTGAGGTTGAAAATTCTGATTGTCTATGAAAGATGTATTAGTCCAGTTACTTCCTTGTGCTGCGTTCGCCGTTGAGGAATGTGAAGGATGCGTTTTATTTGGGGGAGAAGGTGCGAGAACGATTTTTTATTGTTTTATTTGGATAAGGAAATTCTATAAAGTGAAAATTTGGATACAAGCAATAGATAATTGGAAAAGTGCGAATTACATTATTGATAATCTATATGTTTTGAGATTTAGTCCTGCATATAAGCAGAACTCAAGACTGCAACGAAATATTTGCCAGAATTTCAATTGTTCGAATATCAAATATCATTGACATTGACTCAAGTATGACAATATTTGACAAAGGACAAATCCAACTGGTTATCTAGCACATTTATTTTTGCCCGACGTACAATCCAACCCATAGCAAAACTTTAAGACCCACTTTTTCACTAGCGCACCACCCAGAATAGTAACTTTACGTCCCTTCAAAAGAAACGTATAGAATGTTTGAACAAACCTTCAAAAATATAGATGATAAACTACACAAGGACGCAGGCTGTGGGAGTGAACTGGATTATGTAGAGCAGACCTCCTGGGTGCTGTTCCTCAAATATTTGGACGACTTAGAAAAAGATAAAGCCACGGCAGCTGAACTTAGAGGAAAAGCCTACACTAATATTATTTACAAGGCATATCAATGCAGCAAGTGGGCTGCACCCAAAGGCAAAGACGGAAAACTCGATTACTTTCAGATAAGAATGATGAAATTGTAAGATTGACCATATACAATGAAGATTAAACCAATTCTTTTAGGCGCATTATTAACAGTTTTACCACTATTATCATTTGCAACAGACTTTTATATAGCGACATTGGATTTAAATGTTAGAGTTGGAGCTGGGGCAAGGTGTTCGGTTTCATTTACGCTGAAGAAGGGTAGTGAAGTTGAATTGCTATCAAAGGGAAATAACTGGTATAATATTAAGTATTTTGGAAAGACCGGCTATGCAAGCTCAAAATATTTAAGACCTAGCAGAACTACTCTTGATACGCAATTGAATACCTTCTGGCAATCAGCGAATAACTTTCTCGTTATACCTTACATTGGCTTACTGGTATTCATTTGTTTTATTGTCTATAGAAAAATCCGTGACAAACAATTATTAGAAAGTGTCACAAGCAAGAGAAGAGGGACGAAATCTGAAAGGGATTTAGTGCTAAAACTTTTAAAATATGGAATATCTGAACAGTATATATTTCATGATCTGTATGTAGAAAAGAAAAAAAATGAGTTTTCTCAAACTGACTTAGTTGTTGTAACGAAAGTAGGGATTCTAGTTATTGAAGTAAAAGATTATAGCGGTTGGATATTTGGAGCCTGGAATCAACAACAATGGACTAAAGTATTGGCTTATGGTAAGCAGAAATTTCAATTCTACAATCCAATAATGCAAAATACTAAGCACATCGCTGAGTTAGAAAGGCATCTCAACAAATTTGGAATTATTCCATTTTATTCCATTGTGGTATTTTACGGTAACTGTGAATTTAAAAACATCAATTTTGTACCACAAGGAACTTATATTGTAAAGGCTAAGAGAGCCTTAGAAGTTGTAAGTATCATTCTAAGAGACAATAGTTTATATAGGTATAGTAATGAAAATGAAGTGATCAGAGTTTTAAGGGAGGCTGTGACTAATGGTGCAGACAAAAAGAATCAGATACAGCATATCGAAAATATAAATGAAATGCTTGGTACTAATAGAATATTTGAATAAGGATAAATCGCAAATAATATATGAAGGCATAGCCAATTGAATTGAATCTTGAAAGAAATACCATGGTTAAAATGCACCTGCCATTATCAGTGTTTCGGATTTATTCAGGAAGGTGAATTAGAACAAGAGGCAACTTGTCGGAAATTCCGACAAGTTCGACATGAAGGCGAAAAGTAAATTGCTCCGAAAATATCCCTTACAAAGTTAAGTTCTATGGTTACTTCTGTTTGTCCATTTTTCTCCATTCAGAAGTAGAGGCTTGATTAGGATTGATGCCCGGATCATTGCTGCCAAGGACACGGCCTTGTTGGTCTATCCAGTAATATTGATACTGCGTAGTGAGTTCAAGGGGATGCTCACGCTCATAGGGGTTATTGAAAGTTTGCACCGCACCCAGGTTTTCCCGAAATTCTTTTTGTTGATGATCTACACTTGCATTACGATCATTGGTGACTTCTTGCCAATTGTGTTGAGACCACTCACGGTATTCGCGGGCTGCATCAGCATAAGCACGTGAGTTATCGATGTTCTGTTGCATCACTCCTCGCATACCGAAGGAAGCACCATCATGAGCTGAAATCTGATCCGCTATCAAAGGCAACCAACTACTATACCCTGACCACTGTTTCGCTTCAGAAAGTGCAGCTGTCATAACCATGGTCACACCGCCATAGTATGGAGCTGCATGGCATTTTGCCATACCCTGACATGGAACTCCGCCGATACTATAGGTGATCGGGAAAGCAAACGCATATTGAAATCCGGCGATCGGCGTACAGGACTTACCCTCGCTTATTTGAAGATTTTCCGGACGTAAGGCCATCAGTTTATCATGTACATATTGACCAGGTGTCATCTCTGGTAACAGACCTGCATTGCCCACCATGAGGGTCAATGCTTTTTGATCAGGTGCTACAATAGATAATGCATATTGGCCATCTTCTCCGAGTTTCCATCCCTCCGGTAGTACATACGAAAAATAACTACCTCGCATGATCCGTAGACTTTTAGGAGGTTCATCCTTTTGGGTATTTGAAGTGGCTTTGCTTTTCGTCGGCGTGACGAGAAACATTCCTGTAGGTATTTGATCAGTTTTCATTGTCTTTTGCGCATGGTTTTCATTGTTGCAGGAGAACAAGAATACGATGATACCGAAAAATGCGAAGCGTATAGAATGGCAACCGGAAATTACATACATGATCTGCAGA
>JBDSPM010000321.1:0-15475 GCA_039930325.1 Saprospiraceae bacterium | reverse complement strand
AGCAGAGGGCAAAGAGCAGAGGGCAAAGAGCAGAGGGCAAAGAGCAGAGGGCAAAGAGCAGAGGGCAAAGAGCAGAGGGCAAAGAGCAGAGGGCATAGAGCATAGAGCATAGAGCATAGAGCAGAGGGCAAAGAGCAATGGGCAAAGAGCAATGGGCAATGGGACGACTATTGGGAAGTTTTGAGTTATTTAAGAGGAAGATTGCAATGCATATTTTGTGCTATATGCAAATTAAAAATCATCATACAAAAACACAGTAACCGTTCAAATCCAAAATCTTCTTCCATTAAGAACAAGGTATAATGCAAAACATTTTTCCCTTAATAGTAAGGGGCAATGCGAAGCCTTCTTCCCTTATGAGTAAGTGACAATGCAAATTTTCTCCCCTTTAGGGGTTGGGGGCAATCGTAAATCCAAAATCCAAAATCGTAAATATTTTATGTCTTATACTGAATCAAACATGTTGCCTATTGGAAGTGATGCGCCTCCCTTTTCATTGCCGGATACTATGTCAGGCAAAATGGTGAGTATGGAGGGAATAGCTTCTGATCTGGCGACTGTGGTAATGTTTATTTGTAATCATTGCCCATATGTATTACATGTCATTGATGAAATTGTACGAGTTGCCAATGATTACTTATCAAAAGGTGTAAGTTTTGTCGCTATCAGCTCGAACGATGTCACAAAATATCCGGAAGATGGACCTGAGAAGATGAAGGAAATAGCGAAGAGATTAAAATATCCTTTTCCTTATTTATATGATGAGAGTCAGAATGTAGCCAGGGCCTTTGATGCAGCATGTACACCTGATTTTTATGTGTTTGATAAAAATAGGAAGCTCGCTTACCGGGGAAGACTTGATGATTCGCGACCAAAAAATACTAATCCATTGACCGGAAAAGATCTAAGAGATGCTATTGATGCAATCCTTGCAGGTGAGCCTGTTGCAGAGAAACAGTATCCAAGTGCCGGGTGTAATATCAAATGGAAGACGTGAGACGTGAGATGTGAGACGTGAGATGTGTGAGATCTGAGGGGCGAGGCACGAGATGTTAAGTGTGAAGCAAAATCGTAAAGCGTGAGGAGTGATCCGTAAATCGAAACTGCTCTCCCCTTTAGGGGTTGGGGGCAAATTGAGATCCAGAAATCATAAATTGCCACGGCTTTTAAGCCGTGTTTAATTGGTTAGGTGGATTCGGTTTTAGCCAAACGCGAACTAAGATTTATGTCGGGAGAATAGGCTGTTGTGGATTTTTTTGTCCCATATCTCACATCTCATATCTCATACCGCAAAGCCTGGTATTAAATCTCTTTCTTATTGAGATAATCTTTTGCTATAGCCTTCAAAGCAGTCATCTCCTTGAATTTTGTTTTTGCTTCTTCAGCGGGTGAGCCGAAATAAGATTGGCCACCATCAAGATCCCTCATCACACCACTCTGCGCATAAACTATAGTATTATCAGCTATGTGCAAATTTTGAGTGATGCCAACCTGACCATAAATTACACACCAATCACCCAGGACAGTTTTTCCAGCAATGCCTACCTGTCCCGCGAGAAGACAATTTTTTCCAATGACAACACCATGACCGATCATCACCTGACAATCTATTTTTGTTCCGGCACCGATAATTGTATCTCCACTTACGCCCTGCGCTACCGTGCTGCCTGCACCTATCCAGACATCATCCTCAATAATCACACGACCACAGCCTGTCCAAGCCTGGTACTGATCCGGCCATTTTTTAAAATAAAATGCCTGCGCGCCGATGATAGCTCCTGACTGAATGACTACCCGATCACCCAAATAGGAATAAGGCCTTATCACTGCTCCGGATTGAATGTGACAATTTTTTCCAATCGTCACATGCTGGCCGATGATGGCTCCGGGTTCGATAATGGATGTAGGATCTACAAAATATTCTTCACGTACTTCAGTATTTAAAGCAACGATCGGCCTGAATCTGTTGACAATTTCTTCGTACGCGAGAAATGGCTTTTCTACAATCAAAATCGTTTTCCCGGGAGGACATTCAATCTCGGAGGGAACAATGATGACCGAAGCAAGGGACTGGATGGAAACATTAAAATATTTCGGATGATCCACGAATGTGATATCTCCTTTTCGCACTTTGTGGATTTCGTTGATACCTTCTACAAGGATCTGATCATTCCCGATTATAGTAGCTTCTATCCAGGAGGCTATCTCTTTAATTGGTATCGGGTTTTGAAATTTCATAATGAATTTATTGTGTCATATATTAAGAGAAATCTTACATGGAGGCTGAAGCCCACACTATCCTTTTATCTTATCCACGGCTTAAAAGCCGTGGCAAGTAACAATTTATCAGTTCTCATTTCTCAATATTCAATATTCAATATTCTACCGACTTAACGAATACCGGACTTACCACTCACTATTTACAACTCACTTACTGATTACCAATTACTGAATACTGATTTTTACTTTTTTATCAATGCGCTTCCAGCCAGTTTATTCCCGACCCCATGCCCACTTCCACAGGCACCGGAAGATCCGGAATAGCATGTTTCATTTTATCCTCCACCATGGATCGCAATTCACTTTCTTCAGGCTTATAAAGATCGAAGACTAATTCGTCATGCACCTGCAGCAACATGCGTGATTTTAATTTACGGTTACGGATTTCATGATAAATATCGATCATAGCCATTTTAATCATATCAGCAGCGGATCCCTGGATCGGAGAATTAATGGCATTCCGTTCTGCCTGGCTGCGCACGGTTTGATTTTTGGAATTGATATCACGAAGATATCTGCGACGCTTCATGATCGTTTCGATATAACCTTTTTCGCGGGCAAAGCTCACCGTATCGGTCATATATTTTTTAATGCCCGGAAATTTTGCAAAATAATTATCAATGATTTCCCGAGACTCAGATCTTGAAATCCCTAAAGTCTGACTTAACCCAAATGCAGACTGGCCATACGCAAGACCAAAATTGACAGCTTTTGCACGACGACGCATTTCTTTTGTTACGTCTGACAGTGGAACACTAAAAACTTTAGAGGCAGTAGAAGCGTGTATATCTTCCCCCTGATTAAAAGCTTCCATCATGCCTTCATCCTGGGTGATGGCAGCAATGATCCTCAATTCAATCTGTGAATAATCAGCGGAAAAAATGAGATAATCATTATTCCTTGGAATAAATGCCTTGCGAATTTCTTTTCCGCGGTCGGTACGAATCGGTATGTTCTGCAAGTTGGGATTATTTGATGCAAGACGGCCTGTTGCGGCAATGGTCTGACCAAATGTGGTATGCAATTTTCCAGTCGCGGGATTTACGAGAGCAGGAAGCGCATCTACATATGTTGATTTCAGTTTTGTGAGCTCACGATAATTAATGATGTGATCTATGATCTCATGTTTTTCGCGAAGAGGTGAAAGGATGTCTTCATTGGTGCCATATTGCCCTGTCTTGGTTTTGGCGCCTTCATATGGAATTTTCAGGTGTTCGAATAAAATGTCTCCAAGCTGACGCGGAGAATCAAGATTAAATTCGATGCCGCTTAATTTGAAAATATTTTCACGGATACCATACAGATCTCCACCTATTACATTAGAATAATCGCTTAAAAAAGGAACATCAAGATTAATTCCTTCATATTCCATTTCCGTCAGCACATGAATTAATGGAAATTCTATTTTCCTCACCAGATCTTCCGCCTTGACATCACTCAGCATTTTATCGGTTACTGATTTAAGTTGTAGTGTGATATCAGCATCTTCGGCAGCATATTCCTTAATCCTTTCAAGATCAATATCCTGCATGGAGAGCTGATTTTTTCCTTTCTTTCCGATAAGATCTGTGATGGGGACAGGTGAATAGCCCAGGTATGCCTCAGCCATGACATCCATCTTATGGCGAATATGCGCATCAGCCACAAAATGGGCCACCATGGTGTCATAAATCGGATCAGCCACTTCCACACCATAATTGAGCAGAAGCTTCATATCAAACTTGATATTGTGGCCAACTTTCAATGCATTCGGATTTTCGAACACTTCTTTAAAGGACTGCACTATTTTTTTAGCACCTTCAAAATTGAGTGGTGTAGGAACATAATAGGCCTCAGCAGGATTTATTGAAAAAGACATTCCTACGATTTCCATCTCGGCATCGAGACCGGTTGTCTCTGTGTCAAAAGCAAATTCTTTCGCTACCAGCAATTTCTTTTTAAGTGCTTCGATTTCCTGGTCAGTGCTTACAGCATGATATGTATGAGGTGTGTTAGTGATATTTCTGCCTTTCGAAATTGATTCACCGGATGATTCATTTGGGTCTGTGGCCTGGAATAAATCGCTTTGAACAGCCCCGGTAAAGGTTGAATTTCCATTTGTCCCGGAGCTGACATTAATTTCGTACGACTCACCTAGAATTCTTTTGCCAAGAGTTTTGAATTCTAATTCACTGAAGATGGAAGAAAGGCGATTAGCATCAGGGGCTTCCATGATGAGCCTGTGCGGTTCAAAAAGAACAGGGGCATCCAGGAGAATTGTAGCAAGCTTTTTTGAATCAAAGGCAGACTGCTTGCTTTTTTCCATTTTGTCTTTCAATGCACCTTTCAGTTGGTCTATATTTTCATAGATCGCTTCGATCGAATGGTACTCATGCACAAGTTTTGAGGCACCTTTTTCTCCAACACCGGCAACGCCAGGAATATTATCAACAGCATCACCCATAAGTGCCAGAATGTCGATCACTTGTTCCGGTTTGTGGATGCCATAATTTGCAATGACCTCTTTTGGGCCCCAAACTTCAGCATCTCCTCCTTGTCTCGCGGGTTTATAGATGAAAATATTTTCAGACACGAGCTGACCAAAATCTTTATCTGGTGTGACCATATAGACTTCATATCCATCTTTCTCGGCCATCTTGGCGAGCGTGCCGATGACGTCATCTGCTTCATAGCCCGGTGCTTCAAGTATCGGAATATTGTAGGCCTCAATGATGTTCCGGATATATGGTTCAGAAATGCGGATATCTTCGGGCGTTTCCTGCCGGTTCGCTTTATAATAGGGGAATTCCTGAACCCGGATATTGGGTGATTTATGATCAAAGCAAACTGCGAGATGTGTGGGCTTTCGATTGTTGATCACGTCTTCAAGGGCATTGACGAAGCCGAACATGGCGCTTGTATTCAGTCCTTTGCTATTGATTCGCGGATTTCTCAAAAAAGCATAATAGGCCCTGAATATCAGAGCATATGCATCTAAAAGATATAATGTCGGCTTAGCCATTCTATCAGGTTTATACAGGTTTTTGGAAGGAGCTAAGGTAAATGAAAAGGCGAAGGCTGAGGCGAAGGCGAAGGAAAAAAGCAGAGAGCATGATGCAATAGGCAATAGGCAATAGGCAATAGGCAATAGGCAATAGCAAACAAAATAATAATTCGTGTGAATTCGTGAAATTCGTGGCGAGAAATAAAAAATGTGGCAATTTGGCAATCTGACAATGTGAGGATGTGAGAATGTAGCAGTTTACTGAAGAACCATTCATTCGAAGTAAATGAAGTGAAAGAAGTGAATTTGAGGTGTTAAATCGAATTAAAAATTAGCATCAATTAGCTTAATTAGCGACCAGAAAAACATGGAACATGTCGGAGCGTCCAGCTTATTCAATTATTATTTTTAGCCTGTTTCCAAATATACCTCTGCGATTTATCCGCAAAGGATTAGCCTGGCTCATTTCATCGAATGAAGTACCTGCATTCAATGCAATTCTGCTTTTCAAAAGTATGGCAGACAGATCAAAAACGTCTGAATTTTGCCATTTGCCAAAACCTTGTAACCAGGTTTGTTGTCTCTGCTTACCCTGGGCACTTAAATGAATCACAAGAAAAGAATCAGAATGAATAAAAAAACGCTGGTTAGAGTCCGCAGTGATTTCGATCGACAGATGCTGGTGCGTTTTATTTTTGATCGTCACTGATTTCATGATATCACAAGCTGTTATACTTAAATAAATAAAAGCAAATAAAATTATTTTGTTCATCAGTCTTCGCGTAGATCTAAGCTGACAGGAATATTCGAATATACTAAATTCATATAAATGATTTTTCCAAATACCTCCCATTTTGTAAAAATAACATTCTCCTGCTTAGAATAATTTTGGCTTTATTCGTATTTCATTACACACCTATCGTGTTCTTTCTCTATACTTTTCGGGTCTTTTTGTCGAAATTTGCCCTCTTAGAGGAAGCAGGTGGCTAAAACGATAAAAAAACAAGTCAAAAAAGAAGTTCCTTCAACATTTGCAGGCATTCCGCTGTATCGGTTGGGGCCTTTGTTTGCTTTGCTGGGAACCATATTCTATTTTCAGACTGTTTCATTTGACTATACGCAGGATGATGCTATTGTCATCAACGACAATATGTATACGACCAAGGGCGCTGCAGGCATCGGTGGCCTGCTGAGCCATGATACATTTTATGGTTACTTTAAAGATGCTACCAAGACTCGCCTGGTAAGCGGAGGCCGGTATCGTCCGCTGACACCAATCATGTTTGCCATTGAATATGGCATTGCGGGAAATCATCCTTATTTCAGCCATTTCATCAATGCCTTGTGCTATGGCTTATTGTGCTGGATTTTATTTGGCTTTACCAAAGAACTACTGACTCCCCGATTATCCTCAAAAACGGCATTGCAGGTGGCTGTGCTGACTACACTTGTTTTTGCGCTTCATCCTATCCATACAGAAGTGGTGGCCAATATAAAAGGGCGTGATGAAATAGTGGCCGCCATGGGTGCTTTAGGTGGGCTTTGGCTAATGTTGCGGAGCATCAGAGAATCAAATAAGATCGTATGGACATCACTTGCTGCAGGTGTCTTCTTCCTGGGTTTACTCTCAAAAGAAAATGTGATCACTATGTTAGCAGTAGTGCCATTGACGCTATGGTGGTATTCTAAAAACAGCTCTGTCAAATGGGCCTCTGTCATGATACCCGTTATCATTGCTGCAGGTTTGTTTCTCGTGCTGAGAGGAAGCATGACGGGATGGAATAAAGGCGAGACGCCAAAGGAACTCATGAACAATCCATTTTTGAAAATAGAACATGATGTGTATGTTCCTTTTTCATTTGGTGAGAAGACAGCAACGATTACATATACGATGGGAAAATATGTACAGCTCCTTATTTTTCCATATCCACTGACGCATGATTATTATCCCCGTCATATTGAAATCCAGCATTGGGGAAAACCGCTGGTGATCCTTTCGCTTTTATTTTGGCTCGCTATGTTTTGGGTTGTGATAAAAGGATGGAAAACACGAACCTGGTGGGCATATGGAATTTTATTTTATGTATGCACCATGTCAATCACATCAAATCTAATTTTTCCTGTGGGGACAAATATGTCTGAACGTTTTGCTTTTTTACCATCATTTGGATTTGCATTGATAGCGGGATACGGATTATCTATTTTACTGGATTCTAAAAGTCGAAAGCTTGGTTTGGCATTATGTACCATTTTATTCATTGCTTATGGGTCGTGGACGATAGCCAGGAGTCGCGTATGGAAGGACAATCATACTTTATTTACCACCGACGTAAAGACATCTGGAAGGAGCGCGAAGCTATTGAATGCAGTAGGAGGTGATCTCGTGACCCGGTCTGAAAAAGAAAAAGATGAAACTATAAAAAGAAAAGAGCTCCTCGATGCGCAGATGTATCTTAACCGTGCACTTGAAATTCACCCAAATTATAAATTGAGTTATCTGTTATTAGGAAATTCCTATTATCACCTTGGTGACCTTGATAATGCTATTACCTATTTCAGGCATGTCCTGAAGGTTGATCCTGATTATACAGAAGGAAAGCGGAATCTTGGCGTGGCTTTAAGGGATGCCGGCAAAACCCAGGGCGAAAAAATGAATAATCTCACAGGCGCTATTTCGTTATTGGAGGAAGCAGTTACCTATTTGCCTGATGATTTTCAGACTTATCATTTATTAGGTGTCGCTTATGGGCAGAAAGGGGAAACACAAAAAGCAATAACTTATTTTTTAAAAGAAATTGAATTGGCTCCAAAAAATGCAGCAGCTTATTTTAATCTGGGGATCGCCTATCAACATGCAGGTGACGAGGCGAACGCGAGGCTTAATTTTGATAAAGCCCGGGAACTTGATCCTAAAATAACCCAACAGGCGCCGCAAACAAGCCAGCAAAATCCGAAAAAATAGATCCCACCTCAGATCGACAGCACTTGCAGATAAAGAAAACAAGATGAGATTTATTATATGTCTTTTTATTTTTTGTTTTTGTCTTTTCCGGTTTAATTCCGGTTACGGGCAATCTGTTATTTCAAACCAATGGGTTGATTCTATCTTCAGAACGATGACACTTGATGAGAAGATTGGACAGCTTTTCATGATCAGGGCACATTCTGATCTAGGAGAGGAACATATAAAATCAGTAAAATCACAAATCAAAAAATATAATGTGGGTGGCCTTATCTTTTTCCAGGGTACGCCTGAAAAGCAGGCTGCATTGACCGCAGAATATCAGGAGTTAAGCAAAGTGCCGATGCTGGTTTCAATGGATGCAGAATGGGGCCTTGGCATGCGGCTAAAAACAAAAGGACTTTCTTTCCCTCACCAGCTTATGCTTGGTGCTGTCCAGGATATCAGCCATATTGAAGAGATGGGCTTCGCCATAGGTAAACAACTTCATGCATTGGGTGTGCAAATCAGTTTTTCACCTGTAGCAGATATCAATAGCAATGCACTGAATCCTGTCATTGGCGATCGTTCTTTTGGCGAAGACAAATATGATGTGGCCCAACGCGTTGTGGCATATATGAAAGGCCTGCAAGCTTCTGGTATCATGGCCTCCGGAAAACATTTTCCAGGGCATGGTGATACGGATGTTGATTCTCACCTTGATCTTCCCCTGATATCACATTCGATTGAAAGACTGAAAGATGTTGAGCTTTATCCCTTTCAACAGCTTATTGACGCAGGTATTCCAAGTATGATGGTAGCTCACCTTCACGTACCGGCTATAGATTCCACATCGATGATATCGAGCACACTGAGTAGTCTTACCATCAATGAATTGCTGAAAAAAGAAATGGGCTTCAAAGGCTTGGTCATCACAGATGGTCTGGAGATGAAAGGGGTGACTAAAAATTTTGATGCAGGCCAGGTGGCCATGATGGCTTTCAATGCCGGAAATGACATACTTCTCCTTCCGGATAACATCGACCTGGCATTTACAGCTTTAAAAAATGGATTTAAAACCGGAAAGCTTGATGTGAATTTGTTGAATGAAAAAGTCAGGAAAATACTTCATGCCAAATATAACTTAGGATTAGATAGTCTTGTGCTCCCAACAATAGCAAATGCTTCTTTCATGGCCTTTGATCCTTATGCTACAGGCGTTAAAGACCGGTTGATAGAAGAGGCGATTACCATAGTGCAGAATAAAAGAGCACTCATTCCAATGGTCAATTTGCAGGAGCCAAAATTGGCTACACTTGCCATCGGAAGTGTGAAGCCCACCGTATTTCAAAACAGGATTGAATCGTATATACAGGCAAAACAATTTTTTATTCCCCAGAATCTGGCTGGCGTGGACATTCCTTCTTTGCTCAAGGATCTGAAGGGTTACTCACGAGTCATAGTGAGTATACACGCGATGACAAATAAACCTGCAGATAATTATGGTTTGACAAATGAGATTTTGCAGCTTGTGTAGAACGTGAATCGTCAGCAGGAAATCATTGTCGTCATATTTGGCAATCCGTACAGCCTGAAATATTTTGAAAATATAGATCATCTGATCATGGCGTATGAAGATTCGCCGGAAACAGAAGATATTACAGCACAAGGTCTTGTTGGAGTGTTTGGATTCAAAGGAAAACTACCGATAACTGCAAGTAATATTTTCCCGTTGCACCAGGGATATACGACCCCTTCGCTTAGCCGTCTTGGATATAGTGTTCCTGAACGTGTTGGGATGAGTTCGGACAGCCTTAAGATGATAAGTGAAATCGTGGACCAGATGATAAAGATCCATGCAGCTCCCGGGTGCCAGATTCTTATTGCAAGAGAAGGAAGGATTATTTATGAGAAAGCCTTTGGTCATCATACCTACGAACCGGACGATCCTGTATATCTGTCAGACCTCTATGATCTTGCTTCAGTTACAAAAGTGGCTGCCACTACACTAAGCGTGATGCGATTGTACCAGGAAGGTATTTTGTCAATCCATAAAACACTCGGCGATTATTTGCCATGGTTGAAAGGCAGCAATAAAGAATACATGCTCATCGACCGGGTGATGGCGCATCATGCAGGGTTGCAATCCTGGATTCCGTTTTTTGAAGCTACCCTTCCTCAATTCAGGCTTCGTCATGGCTTGCCGAATGAAATCTATTGCGATAAGCCTGACTCAAAATATTCAATCCCTGTTGCCGCGGGGATGTATATGGACAAAGCTTATATCGACACCATGAAGCGTGGAATTATATCCAGCCCGCTCAACCAGGATGGCCAGTATGTATATAGCGATCTTGGTTTTATCATGTTGGCGGAAATTATTCGCAATGAAACGGGTGTGACGCTGGACAGCTATGTCGACAGTGTATTTTATAAACCGCTTGGTTTGCGAAGGATAGCTTTTCATCCACTTCAGAAATTTAGCCCTGATGAAATTGTGCCTTCAGAAAATGATGAATATTTCCGTTGCCAGCGATTACAGGGTTACGTACACGACATGACCAGCGCTATGCTTGGAGGAGTAAGTGGACATGCCGGTTTGTTTTCAAATGCAGAAGATCTGGCTATTCTTTTCCAGATGCTGATGAATAAAGGATATTATGGTGGAACACAGTATATAGATCCGAATGTAATTGATGTATTCACCTCACGCTATCAGAACTCCACACGACGGGGCATTGGGTTTGACATGAAGGAATTAGATAAAGCCAAATCGCAACTAACCTCCATGTATTCATCCCCATCTACCTACGGTCATACGGGCTTTACAGGTATTTGTGTTTGGAATGATCCGCAAAGCAAGCTGGTGTATGTATTTCTTTCCAACAGGACATTTCCATCTATGCACAATGGCCTTCTTAGCACATATAATATCCGGGAAAGAATACACAGCCGGGCCTACAGGGCTATTGAAGGATATAAGGGTTATACACATGAGCTGATTCCCGGATGAAACGATCCTATACACTTCTGATAGCCTGGCGCTATATTCTGGGAAAGAAAAGTTTTCAGGCTATCAACATCATCACCGGCATTTCAACTATTGGAATTGCTATTGGAGCTGCGGCATTGCTTCTTATTCTTTCGGTGTTCAATGGGTTTGAGGATCTGCTAAAGGGCCTTTACAATTCCATTTATACGGATCTGAAAGTATATCCTGCGGAAGGCAAATTTTTCGTGCCTGATTCCGCAGATCTTGTTGCAATCAGGTCGTGGCCCGAAGTAAAAGATTTCAGTCTGACACTGGAGGAGACAGCTCTGCTTGATTATAAAGGCAACCAGGATATCTGCACGCTCAAAGGTGTAGACGATCATTTCAAAATGGTGACCAGCATTGATAGTGTGCTTTTGGATGGTGATTTTTTATTGCACCAGGGACAGGTTGAACTGGCCATCCTGGGTGCAGGTATAGCTCAGCGATTGAATGTGGATCATTTGAATCCGTATGAATCATTGAAGATTTATTTGCCTAATCGCAAACAGCATGGGCCTCTGGATAAAGCCTTTAAAGAACAGCATGCGTATCCTATCGGGAGATTTTCAATCAAACAGGATTATGATTACCAATATGTATTTGTTTCTCTGGATTTTATTCAGTCCCTGACGGATGCACCAGGTGCAGTATCGGGTATTGAAGTAATGCTTGTTCCGGGAGTCGATAGTGAAAAAATAAAAAAGAGGATTCACGATTTAATGAAGACAAAGGTTGAAATAAAAAATAAAAATGAGCAGAACGCTGCTTTTTTCCAATTGATGAATATTGAAAAATGGATTTCATATGCGGTGGTATCGCTGACATTGATTATTGTTTCTTTTAATCTTGTCAGTGCCTTGTGGATGATCGTCCTTGACAAGAGAAAAGATATATCCATTCTGCAATCCATGGGGTCTCCACCGGCTGATGTTCGGAAAATATTTTTCAGGTCCGGATGGCTCATTTGTTTTATTGGATTTGCCATTGGAATTTTATTAGCGATTATATTTTATGTTTTGCAAAAGCATTATGGAATAGTGCCTATACCTGAAGGTTTTGTCGTGGACTCATATCCCATTGAGCTGAGGTGGATTGATATATTGATTGTAGGTGTGACCGTATTTCTGATTGGATCTCTTGCATCATTGATGCCTGCGAAGAAGGCTTCGAAGATAGCGGCGTATATAAGGAAGGAGTAAAAAGAATGCAGGGAGCAGGGAGCAGGGAGCAGGGAGCATGGAGCATGGGGCATAGAGCATAGAAAACAGTAAATTAAATTTGCGTTAATCAGCGAAAATTTGTGGCAAAATAAATAGGCGTAATTGAATTCGTGTTTATTCGTGAAATTCGTGGCAAAAATATTAAGCGAAAAGTGAAGTGGTAATAAATTATTAATCTACATGGATGTTCAGTTTTTAGTCCTTAATTTTAGCATATGAGAAAGGCGGTTTTATACTTTATACTTGGCTACACAATTTTATTTCTGGAATCTTGTGAAAATTGCAGACTTGTGGATTGTAAAGGTCAAAGTGGAATTATTAAATTGAAGTTGACAAAAGATGGGCAAGATGCACTGATTGGTCCCGCCGCATTCATCAATAGAGATTCGGTAAAGTTTTTTATTCCAGGCAGCGAAGTCAATCCAAACCAGGCACATTTTAATGCACTCACGAATACCATGGATTTATTTCTTGAAGGTCAATTTACCTATGTATTAGAACTTGATAGCATAAGGACGGATACAATTTTGCCAAAGTTTACAAGAATAGGCAGGACAGATTGTTGCGAAATTTATGAAGTATCCAATGTCCGAGTAAATGGAAATATTATTTGCCAGAATGGGTGCACAGAGATTATTGAAATACAGCTTTAAGAGTATTGAAACAACTATTTAAAAATTTGAAGTCTTCACTCTTCATTTTTCACTTTTTACTTTTTACTTTTCTCAATTGCGTTACCAGTGATTTTTCAAAAATATAGATCATGAATATATAGGTTATTAGCAGAATCGTATTCACAAACAAAATGACAGCTGTTCTTCCTTCATAAAATTGCCTGAGCCACTCCATCAATCCATATAGTAGCAAAGCCAACAGGATCCAAACCGTCATCCTCATAATTTTATATGGAATTGGGAAATATTTTTGACCCTGGATATAGGAGGCCACACACATAAATAAATAACAAATCAAGGCGGCCCATGCAGAACCGATCACACCAAATCCTAATATTTTAAGAGACAGATAATTTAACCCGATGGTTAATACACTACCAATACCGGCAATAAAAGCTCCCAGAAGTGTTTTATCAGCTAGCTTATACCACGTTGAAAAATTGTAATAGATTCCTAAAAGGAGATATGACAGAAGTAATACAGGCACTACCCCCAAACCTTCCCTATAATTTTTCCCCAGAAGCAATTGAATTAAATCCATATACGCCAGTATCCCCAGCATCATCACAGCACCCACGATAGTAAATGCCAATGCTACATCTGCATATACCTGCCTCGCATTTTCTTTATCCTGATGCGCGAAGAAAAAAGGCTCTGCTGCATAATTAAAGGCCACGGTAAATAGATTGAGTAAAATAGCCAGTGATGCAGCCGCAGCAAATACCCCTCCATCGGAAAGATTTTCACTGACGGAATTGGGTAGCCAGTATTTCTGAAAGGTAATATAGGACGATTGATTTATCACTCCTGCAATTCCTACGATGACTAAGGGCCACGCATACTTCAGCATCTTCTTTAAAAAAGTAAAATCCCAATTCAAATCCTGTTTCCGCATGAGAGGCAATAAAAAACCAAGCGTGATCCCGCTTGCCAGAAGATTGCCAAGAAAAATGTAAAAAAGCTTTTGACCTGGTTGATATATTTTCTGCCACAAACCACCGCCTGCTGCAATGCCCGGAAGCAATTCAAGAAAGAATAAAACAAATGCAAGGTTGAGCAGGATGGAACCCAGTCGCAGTGATAGAAACAACCATGGTCTGTTCTGTTGCCGTAAGCTTGCAAAAGGAACCGCACTCAGTACATCAAAAAACAACACCCACGCCAACATCACAAGGTGTGTTGTCATGCCCGGATATTCCATTCCACTGGCAATCTGCACCTTGAAAATCCATACCAATGCAACAAAAAGTCCCGCGAGTGAAGTCAGGAACGCCATGGACATCGTCATGACCGAAGACCGGTTGTCCTTTGCAAACCTGAAGTAGGTAGTCTCCATCCTGAACGTCAGAATGATCAGAAAAAGAGCCATATAAAAATAAAGGTCCCTGTAGATGCCGAATTGACTTTTATCATCACTGAATACTCTCGTGAGATAAATAGTGAATAGTACATAGTTCAATGCCCTGCTGAGAATTGAGCCTAAGCCATAGATGGCCGTTTCACCGGCGAGTTTGCGAAGAAGTGTCATCGATCTGGGTGTGAAAATAGATCAGAATTTAGGAATTCCCTGATTTAGCTTTAAGACAATTTAATTTCGCAAATAAATAATGCAATTTTCCTCAAGCCGGGCGCAGATAATCTTTCTATTTCCACACCAGCACCCGGCTATACGGCCAATCCATATTCGGATTAAGGTACAGAGTGTCATTGCTGAGACTAAATTTAAAATTTTCATTAAACTCTACTTCTCCATTGCATCTTGCAGCACATGTAGTACGAAATTATCAGGTCGGAGATTTCTCCAAATGATATCGCGACCATTGTTCATACTTCTGGTTCTTCAGGAGAACCGCGGGTCATGAGCGGATAGAAAAATTCCTTCTTTTACCCGACCCCTGGACTCCAGAAAATGGACTTCTGACTTCAACTTACAAGCCCAGGAGAAATGAGATAATAAAAATAAATAATAACGAGATTGAAGCTCTGTACGAATGATTTTGGATTTACGATTTTACCTCAAACCCCTGAAAGAGGGCTATAAATCCAAAATCGTAAATCCAAAATCCAAAATAAATATTATGCTGGTTGCAGTTCTTCCTGCATGACGAACTGCATGTTGGCACTTATTTTGATTTCATCGCCCAGAGCGACACCACCTGTTTCACTCAATAGTCCAAAACTGACACCATAGTCTTTCCGGTTGAGTTTTCCACTGACTGTAACTCCCGCCCGGGTGTTGCCCCATGGATCCCGGATGGCACCGCTGTAGTCAGCATCTAAAACTATTTTCTTGCTTACCCCTCTCATCGTTAGCGTGCCATGCACTTTAAAACTGTCCTCATC